>SLAD01000427.1 GCA_007126995.1 Kiritimatiellia bacterium
CTGGTGGAGCGGATGGGAGTCGAACCCACGACCTTCGCATTGCGAACGCGACGCTCTCCCAACTGAGCTACCGCCCCCCATGAAGTGGCCAGTAGTAAACACAAAGGCGATAGCGCTGTCAATCGCTCTATCCGGAATCCCGATTAGCCCTTACGCCCAATGAAGGCCCGGTAGGAACCGGCTGCAAGCTCATCGGTTTCCAACGTTACGGAATCGGGCGAGAAACCTACTTCCTCCAACAAACGATACCAATCCGCAATGGCGAATAACCCGCAACGATGTTGGTCGTGGACGACTTCAGTGCGGCCGCAGCGGTGGTCAGCCAACAGAAAGGCGAAATCAATGGTGTAGCCGGGTTGGTTCGGGGCCATCGGATGATCCCATTGCAAATAGCGCAGCGAGCGCTCTTCGCTGTCATGGCCACCATGATAGGTCGCCGGTTGAAAGGTTTCACGGGTGTAGTCCGGAACGAACAGTGCAACACCGCCCGCACGGCAGTGGTGATACGCCGTTTCCAGGGTGCTGCGCAGATCGTCTTCCGTCAGCATGTAGCCTATCGCGTCCTGAACAAACACGGCATCGAATGTCCGTTCCAACCGCAGCGTGCGCATATCGCCGTGGCTGTGCTCACACTCGGGATTGAGGGCGCGGCTTACCGCCAGCATGTCTTCGGATCGGTCGGACAACGTCATCTGGAAGGTGCGTTTCAGATAGCAGGCGTTGTTTCCGCCCCCGCAGCCCAGTTCGAGCACGGACTTGATTTCTCCGGTGCAATGACTTTGCAAAATCGCCGCATAGGCACCGGCCTCTTCCTCGTATTCCTCGGGAGCAGATAGCAGGGGCCACCAATCGGCATATGGACCATAGAGCAACATGATCGCCATACATACTCGCCTGACAGTGTGAAGTAAAAAGGATTCTGATATACGAAACGCGCCAATGCTTTTACACTGAGGCTATGAAGTGGAACCTCTCTACCTTTGGTCGCCAGCTCGGCGCTGACAGCGGCATTGATTCCTTGATGCAGGACCTCGGAACAGCCATGTCCGGCAGTCAGTCCTTTCACATGCTGGGGGGTGGCAATCCTGCGCACATTCCAGCGATCGAGCAGGTGTGGCGGGAGCGCTGGCGGGAAATCATGGCTTCGCCCCGTGAAGTGGAGCGGATTCTCGGCAACTACGACACGCCGCAAGGCAGCCCGGCTTTTCTGGAGGCCATGGCCGACAGTTTAGCGGACCGTTACGGTTGGCCGGTTAGCAGTGACAACATCGCCGTAGTGAATGGCAGTCAAAGCGCCTTTCTTTATCTGTTGAACATGTTCGACGGCAAAAAAGACGGGACCTCATCGCGGGTCTTGCTGCCACTCAACCCCGAATATATTGGGTACGCCGATCAAGTGTTGGCGCCCCGCGCCTTTACCAGTGTGCCGCCGATTGTTGAGCTGATCGGTGATCATCGCTTCAAATATCACATCGACTTTGATCGGTTGCAGATTACGCCTGAGATTGCGGCGATCTGCGTATCCCGCCCGACCAATCCCACCGGAAACGTGTTAACCGATGAGGAAATGCGGCGATTGGATGAGCTGGCGGGACTGCACGGCATACCCTTGATCGTCGATAACGCCTATGGCGCGCCGTTTCCCGATATCATCTTTTCAGAGACTCAGCCCATGTGGTCGGAGAATACGATTCTGGTGCTGAGTTTGTCGAAGCTCGGATTGCCCGGCACGCGGACCGGCATTGTGGTGGCGCCGCCCGAGGTCGTTAAATCTATCCAATCCATCAACGCGGTGTGCGGACTCGCCAACGGTAATCTCGGCCAAGCGATCACCGCGCCGCTGTTGCGCAGTGGCGCGTTGTATGACCTGAGCCGCGACGTAATCCGGCCATTCTACGAAACCAAATCGAAGCAGGCACTTGCCTGGCTCGATCAATATCTACCGGCGGAGGTGCCTTATCGGATTCATGTCAGCGAGGGCGCGCTATTCCTTTGGATATGGTTTCCCGAATTACCGGTCTCCTCTGCCGAGCTTTACGCGCGTCTCAAGCAGCGGGGCGTACTCGTCGTGTCGGGGCACTATTTCTTCTACGGTTTACCCGAACGGCACGAGCATCAAGATCGTTGTATTCGCCTGTCCTATGCACAGGCCGCAGAGGATGTGGAGGCCGGGATCGCGATCATGGCTGAAGAAATTCGAAGCCTGATGGGCTGAAAGGAGACGGTTGAAGATGACGAAAGGCATCAAGAAAGCGCTGGCAATCGGACATATTTCATTCTTGGGAGTGCTGATGGCAATTCCCGCACTCGGCGCGGCGGATGATTCCGCCTTGCCTGATCCACGGCTCGAAAGCGAGGTCAGTCTTGAGGAGGCCATACAGCAGCGCCGGTCCATCCGATCCTATAGCGAGACCACGCTGACCCAAGCGCAAATTGCGCAACTGTGCTGGGCGGCGCAAGGCATAACCGATCCGCACCGCAGTCTGCGCGCATCGCCCTCGGCCGGGGCAACGTATCCGCTCGTGCTCTATGTCGCCACGGCAGAGGCGCTCTATCGCTATTCGGTTGAGGATCACCGGCTAGAGCGGCAGATCGAGCGCGACCTCCGGCCCGCTTTGCGCGCGGCCTCGCTTGATCAGATGATGGTAGAAACCGCGCCTGCCGTGTTCATCATCGCCGCCGACCATCGCCCCACAGAAAGACGCTACGGTGGACGGGCCGAACGATACGTGTTGATGGAGGTCGGGCACGCCGGACAGAACATCTTGCTCCAAGCGGTCGCGCTGGGGTTGGGCGCGGTGCCTATTGGGGCCTTCAATGATGAGCGGGTGGGGCGGATTCTGGCGCTGCCCGATACGCAGCGTCCGTACTATATTATTCCCGTCGGCGTGCCCTGAAACACGAAATCGTGCCACCGCCGACAGCTTGGAGTTGGTGGGCGTGGAGGGACTCGAACCCCCAAGCCTTGCGGCACAAGAACCTAAATCTTGCGTGTCTGCCAGTTTCACCACACGCCCAACGCACGACAAGATACGCAACGCGGAATCGAATAACAACCCCCGATTCGCTGCACCCGATGCGCCCGTATGGCCCAAGCTGAAAGTGCCCCCCCCGAATCCCTGGCAAAGCTCAGATATGGGCAGGAATGCCCATGTTCCCATCTGCTGGAGCAAGGACATTCCTGTCCTTGCAAAAAGTCCAAGCAGCAGTCCAACTCAAAGGCGACCACTGCGCTAAGCTCGCGTTGAGCGCAGGGGAATTGTGATTGCCGGAGGGCGCATCTCTGATTTTGTACGCATGGATGCCCCGGCGCCAGTAGGTCAGGCATTCCTGCCTGACCCGCGCAATCAAAAGAACGTGGTCGGATTCAGGAGAGA
>SLAD01000147.1 GCA_007126995.1 Kiritimatiellia bacterium
ACCCTGGGAACGCCGAGCGCCAGCTCGGCATCCCATGGTCCATTACATCCCCCAAAACCCGCAACCTTCAACCCATAACCCAACACCGCCCACCGAGCCCCGCTCCCCTCCGTCAGCTCCAATACAGGATGCCCAACACCGTCAGGCCGTACAACGCCAGATTCACGATCAGGGGCATGTCGGTGAGCAAAATCTTTTCGGGGTGACCGCCTTGCTCATGACGATAGACCAAATCCAGGTAGCGGAACAAACCAAACATCACGAAAGGTAAGGTGAAGCTGAGATGGTTGGACCCGAACTTTTGTACCGTGTCCGGCCACAGCGTGTAGAGCGCATAGCTCACGATTGTGGCCGCGCTGACGATCGCGATGAGCTGATCCAAAAGTTGCCCGTCGTAGCCCCGCATGCTCGTGCGCGTGTCGGCGGAGACCGCTTCAAGCACAACCTTCTCATGACGTCGTTTGCAGAGCGCCAGAAAGAGGGCGAGCAAAAAGGTGCACAACAAGAGCCAAGGCGAAATCGTCACGGTGATGGCAACGGCGCCAGCGATTGCGCGTAGCACGAACCCGGCTGCGATCATGAAGACATCCACTAACGGTACGCGCTTCAATCGGTAGGTGTAAGCCATCTGCATGACGGCGTAGCTCCCCAACACCAACGGCAGATACGTGCTCACTTGCGCGGCGCCAACCAGCGCCACGCCCGCCAGCAATAAAGCCGTCACCACGGCGATCGGCTTCGAAAGTGTACCGGCCACCAGTGGTCGCAGCCGCTTGGTCGGGTGCAGGCGGTCCTGCTCGATATCCTGAATATCGTTCAGCAGGTAGACCGCGCTGGAAAGCAGGCAAAAGCAAACGGCTGCCCAAAACACCAGCCAGAAGTCGGCGAGGGAGATAACCTGCTCGCGGTCGCCCAATGCGAACACAAACGCGGCAAAAACCAGTGCATTCTTGGTCCATTGGGTCGGACGCAAGGCGCGGATGATTTCCTGCCATAGCGGCGCCGTCGGAACGCTGTTATCCATGCGCCACACTCCGCGGATGCGGTTTGCCCGGGCGTCGCCGCAAGCCGTCCTTGAACCAAAGCTTCCATACGCGCCAAAGCGCCTCGCGCACGATCGCTGAACTCATCTTGGAATCGCCCGAGCGGCGCTCCTCAAACGTGATGGGATGATCCTCAATCTTGAATCCGGCCAGCCACGCTTTGTGGGTCATTTCGATCTGGAAGGAATAGCCATTTGAGTAAATCTCATCCAACGGAATGCTTTCCAATATGGCGCGGCGAAAACACTTAAAGCCTCCCGTGGGATCGGTAAAGGGCATGCCCGTAATGATGCGGACATACAGGCCGGCGCCGCGACTCAGTAATAAACGCCCAAGCGGCCAGTTAATGACGCGAATGCCGCCGACATAACGCGAGCCGAGTACCAAATCGGCTGACTGAGCCCGGTTCAGGAGTTGCGGCACATCGGCGGGATCATGAGAAAAATCCGCATCCATTTCGAAGACAAACTCATAGTGCCGCTCCAAGGCCCAGAGAAAACCGGCAATATAGGCGCGGCCAAGCCCTTGCTTGTCCCGTCGGTGCAACACATGCAGGCGCGGTTCTTTCGCTGCCAGTTCGTCCAGAAAGGTGCCGGTGCCGTCGGGCGAATTATCGTCGACAAAGAGGATGTCCGCTTCAGGACAGGCGGCAAGCACGGCCTGCTGAATCGGTTCAACATTTCCCCGCTCATTATACGTGGGGATGATGACCAGTGCCGGATTCATATGCGTAAACTGAAGTAAACCGAGTCGAAATACAAGTCCCCGTTGGTCGAGGGCTTGCGGTTCCAAACCGACCGGTATACGGTACGCGTGATGAAATTAGTGTTACACACATACGGCGATCCGGTGCTCAGAACGCCCGCGCAGACGATCGAAGCCGTCACACCGGACATTCGGTCGCTGGCGGAGGAAATGATCCGCACCATGCATGCGGAGAGCGGTATCGGGTTGGCCGCGCAGCAGGTGGGGCGGACGGACGCGATTTGCGTGGTGGATTTGCCGGCTGCAATGGATCAGGACGAGGATGACACGCCACTCAATCCGGATTGCGATATGCCCATGGTGCTGCTGAATCCGGTGGTCGAGCCGGATGGCGACGAGGAGTGGACGCGGGAGGAGGGCTGTCTCAGCTTCCCCGAGATCAACGGCAAAATTTCGCGGGCGTGGGCGATTCGGTTGCGCTACATGACGCTGGATGGCGCGCTCGTGGACCGGGAAGTGCAGGGCATGTTGGCCCGCGTCATTCAACATGAAGTCGATCACCTCAACGGCGTGTTGTTCATCGATCGCATGTCACACGTAAAGAAGATCGCGCTGAAAGGGCGCCTCAAGCGACTGCGCCAGGAGACCTTGGATCACTTGGAGGCCACGGCCTAGGCTGGCATGGCGTCAGCGACTTTTCATCATGATTGCACCCCGCACGCCGACCAGTACCGACGATTCCGGCCTCGAAATCCGTGATGCCGTCGACACATTTTTCCGCCCAGGTGGCGGCCTGGCATTGGCCCGACAGGACGCGGAGCACCCTTTCGAACATCGCCCGCAGCAGCAACAGATGGCTGGTGCCGTGGCTGATGCCGTGGAACGCCAATCGCATTTGGCTGTGGAAGCGGGTACCGGCGTGGGCAAAAGCTTCGCCTATCTGGTGCCGCTGATTCTCGCTGCCGTCGAGCGCAAGGTGCAAGTCGTCGTCTCGACCTATACGATCAGCTTGCAAGAGCAGTTGATGTATAAGGACATTCCGTTCCTGCAACAGCATCTCGGCGTGGAATTCAAAGCGGCGTTGGTCAAAGGCCGTTCGAATTATCTCTGCCTCCGGCGTCTTGCCCGTACGCGCCACATGGAGGACGATCTCTTCAAGACCACGCAGGCCGCTCAACTGGATTACATTCAGGATTGGGCTCAGTCCACTCAAGAGGGCAGTTTGCAGGACATGGATGAACAGCCCTCCCATGAGGTGTGGAGCGCTGTTTGTTGCGAGCATGGCAATTGTCTCTGGCAGAAGTGTCCGGAATACAAGCCCTGTTTCCTGATGCGCGCGCGGGCCAACGTCGCCGATGCGCATCTCCTGATCGTGAACCATCATTTGCTGTTTTCGGATTTGGCGATGCGCGCTGCCGGCGGTTCGTTCTTACCGGATTACCGCTATTTGGTGATCGACGAGGCGCACCAGATGGAATCCGTCGCTTCGGATCACTTGGGCATCCGATTGTCGCAATACATGTTTGATCACTGGTTGCGCCGCCTCTTTAGCCGCGATAACGACAAGGGGCTGCTGGCGTATCTGCGGGCGGGGGAGCCGACCCGGTTGGTGAA
>SLAD01000019.1 GCA_007126995.1 Kiritimatiellia bacterium
GGCACGGGTGCGGGGCTGCTGTTCAAAGGGTCTGGCTTTTACATCACTGATTATCGCAGTGAGGGGTACAAGAAAGCGTCACAGGCCGAGAGTGGCAATTCATCCGCCACGTCAACCGGCGGTAAAAGTAAAGAAAAGCCGTCCAAAACGCCGGCCACAGCGTGACGAAACTCCACAAATGTCCTGAGTGCGGCGAATTGAACAGCCACGTCCGCCTGCACTGTAAACGTTGCGGAGTCGGCTTTCATTCACTGCAGCCGAAGCGCGGATCGCGGCGCAGGCGGCGACAAAGCGCGCGACGAGTCGGTAGCGTTCGTGGTGAATCGCGCGGTGGCCTGTCACGCGTTTTACGCGGCCTGCTCTTCATCGCTTTGGTAGGCCTGCTTGGATTGATGCTTTGGCCCACGCAACCGGCTGGGGCGATCGGATCGGAGCAATCGGGACATACGGCTGCTGCCAAACTAGAGGCGCTGCATCGTGCGGTGGATCAAGGTCAGCAGCAGGTCGAGGAATTCTCGGAAGAAGAATTAAACGCCTACTTGCAGTTGCGCTTAGCGCCTGAAGAGCCCGATGTCGAGGGTTTCCCGACCTCTTTCGTCGTCAACCAAATAAACCTAGCCTTTACAGAGAACCGATTTACTGGTCATATAGCAGCGCATTGGTTATGGATTCCGTTGACCTATGAGGTCGCGGGGAGTCTTGCGGAAACAGCAGGCCGTGTGGACGTTGCAGAGCAGTCGGTCCGGATTGGTCACTTGCCATTGCGTGGATTCGTGGAACAGTATGCACTGAGTCGGGTGCAGACGCTATTGCGTGAATTTGACCGGGAACAGGTTGTATTTGATCATATAGCTCGCGTCCAGATCGGCGACAAGATCATCCGGGTGATGGTGGCGGGCGAGCGTTAGAGGTGTAAACAAAGGGATTGCCATGAGAGATAAGAGAGAATTTTTCAACATAGTAGACGACATTGACGGCAAGGATGTGTCGGAGTATGGGCGCTTGGTGGGCGACTTCGATTTTTCCCGTTTCGTTTTGAAAGTCACTCAAATCCCTGCGGAAAGCGCGCAAAAGCCTGTGCTCTTCATTGTGCGCGTGCCCCAAATCATTGCCGGTTTCCCGCCCCACCTTTTCGATATTCCTGTCCGGCGTACCGCGCTGGAGGATTTATTGACACGCAAAGTGTCCGAGCAAATCGAGCTGGCTTCCCAATACGACCAACAGGGCATTTCGCGACGTCACTTATCAATCGCCGTACCGGGACAAAAGATTTTGCCCCGCACTTCGCTGCTGGTCACTGATGAGTATGTGGAGGCGCGCATGTACATTCAGCTTCCGCACCGGGATAACCGTATTGATGGGCAACGAGTGAAAGACATCTTCTTCGATCAGTTGGCTCAAGTGGTCACGGGATCGTTGATCTATTGCAACCTGAGCCAGCAAGAGGTGGAGGAATTTGTCAACGGGATGGAGGATGCCGACCAGATTCGACAGGTACTTCCGACCCGCGGTTGGGTCGGTTTTGCCGCCGAGGGCTCATTGCTCGCGCGTTATGGCAATACGGACTACCCGGACTACGACAAGCTGGACACCCTGCGTGTTGCCGATGATATCGCGATCGAGGTGGAAGTCCCGAATGCCGGCGAGGTCAAAGGGGTGGGTATACCTGCGGGCATCACCTTGATTCTTGGTGATGATTATTCCGGCCGGATCGAACTCATGCGGGCACTCGCGGCGGGCATCTACAATCATGTCCCCGGCGATGGCCGTGAGCGTGTGATTTCCGTTCCCGACATCGTGCATGTGGCGGCCGAGACCGGCCGGAGTGTCCAAAAGGTGAATGTCAGCGCCTTCGTTCGGAAGCTGCAAAACGGTGAAGCAACCGAGTACAGCGTGGACGAAGCGGATCCCTGCAGTGCACAGGCCACCGCCACCCTGGAAGCAATCGAGATTGGCGCCCGCGCGCTGCTGTTCGACGAGTCGGACTCGGCCGCTTCATTCCTAACGCGCGACAGCCGGTTGGATGCACTGTTGCCACAGCGCAGCACCCACGTCGTGCCTTTGGCGGCGCGTGCCCGTCAACTCGCCGATGAGTTGGGTATCTCGATTGTCGTTGCGGGATCCGCTGCGGTGGCCGAGTTCATTTCCGTCGCCGATACGGTGCTGCGTATTGAAAATCATACCATTTATGATGTGACCAACGAGGCGAAGACCTTGGATGCGGGGCAATTGACTGTGTCCGATGATGCCGCCGATGCCGAAGTTGTTCTCGAACAGAATCGCTGGGTTGTGCCCAGCAGTATCGAACCCAGCAAAGGCACCCGCGATCAATTCATTGAAGCAGAGTCGCTTGATTTGCTCCGTTTCGGGAACAGCGTGGTCGGGCTACAGGATGTGACGCAGCTGGCGGATCGGCACCAGACCAGCACGATCGGCTTGATTCTGTATTACGCGAAACTCCGCTATATGGATGAAGGTCGACCCATGCGCGAAATCATGGATTTGATTGATCGTGACCTGGGCACCGAAGGGCTGGAATGCCTGTCGCGTGATTTGCGCGGTGATCTGGCGCGTCCGCGGCGCTATGAGATTGCGGCTGCGCTCAATCGACTGCCCTCCTTGCGCATTTCGCACATCGAATAAGCAGCAGGCGGCCTCCCGTGAAATTGGTGATTCAGCGGTGCGCGCGCGCGTCAGTCACCGTTTCCAACGAAGTCGTCGGGGCCATTGACCGAGGTGCCCTGATCCTTTTGGCGGTTGCGCGAAGTGATTCCGAGGAGGAGGCCCGCTATCTTGCCCGTAAAGTGTCGAAGCTGCGCGTGTATGACGACGCCGATGGGCGTTTGAATGCGACGATTGCTGAAAGCGGCGGCGCTTTTCTCGTTGTCAGTCAATTCACACTCTATGGCGACTGCCGCAAAGGCAATCGGCCCAGTTATATCCGGTCTGCCGAGCCCGGCAAGGCGCAGTACCTTTACAAAGTATTCGTGCGCGAACTGTCAAATTTAGGGCATCAAGTGGAAACCGGCCGGTTTCGGGAGTCTATGCAAGTGGAGCTGGTCAATGACGGGCCCGTCACGCTGATTCTGGAACGCGAGAAGGAAGATCCTGAATAGATCAACTTTTTCCTAACCGCTCGCCGGCATACTTTCCTGATCGAATCGGCCCCCACCAGGATTCATTGTCGAGATACCACTGAACCGTCTTGCGGATGCCGCTATCGAAATCCTCCTCAGGCTGCCAGCCGAGCTGTGTTTTGAGTTTGGTGGCATCGATCGCGTAGCGTTTATCGTGTCCCGGACGGTCCGGTACAAAGGTGATCAGGTCGCGATACGAAGCGCCACCTGCGCGTGGCCGCAGGTCATCCAGCACATCGCAAATTTGATGCACCACTTCCAGGTTGGTGCGCTCATTGTTGCCGCCAACATTGTAGGTTTGCCCGGGTTGACCGGCGGTCAAGATCAGATGGAGCGCACGCGCATGGTCCTCGACATACAACCAGTCACGGACATTATCTCCTTTGCCGTAGATCGGCAGGGGTTTCTCATCCAGCGCATTGAGAATCACCAAAGGAATCAGCTTCTCGGGAAAGTGGTACGGCCCGTAATTGTTGCTACAGTTCGAGATCAGGGCCGGGAACCCGTACGTATGATACCAGGCCATGGCCAAGTGATCGGAGGCGGCCTTGCTGGCAGAGTAGGGGGAGCGGGGGTCGTAAGGCGTTTCCTCCGTAAACAAGCCTTCCGGGCCCAGGCTGCCATAGACCTCGTCCGTGGAGATGTGCAGGAAGCGAAAGGTCGCCTGCGCCGCTTCTGGCAGTGTCGCGGAATACTGGCGGGCGACATGGAGTAGGTTGTAGGTGCCCACAATATTGGTTTGGATGAAGGCATCGGGTCCATCGATGGAGCGATCCACGTGCGACTCAGCCGCCAAGTGCATCACCGCGTCGGGTCGAAATGACTGAAACAGCTCAGCCATGCGCGCGGCGTCGCAGATGTCGTCTTGGGTGTGCGCGTAGTTCGGATGGCCGTCCAACATCGCCAGCGATGAAAGATTACCGGCGTACGTCAACTTGTCGACGTTCAGGACGCGACATTTTTCCGTTAGCACCAAGTGACGGCAAACCGCAGATCCTATGAAACCGGCGCCCCCCGTGACTAAAACTGATTTGATCGAACCCATAGTCTTTCCCTTTCTGATGAGGGCATTCATACTCAATCGCAGTGCATCTGGCAAGCGCACCCCGGTTTTGACAATACGGTGCCCCCGATGCTTGACACCGCCTTTGCAACTTGGATAGCCTTTTCATGAGTGTGTCAGTTGTTCTTGATTGTGAATGAGATAACGATAAGGCCGTTTCGCACGGCAATTGATATGGAGGGATTATGAGCGGGTTGGTACTTTTTTCATTTGTATGCGGTTTGATTGCGCTTGGATTTGCTTACTACAAGGCCTCCTGGATCAATCAGCAAGATCCCGGCACTGAGCGGATGCAGGAAATCGGCGCTGCGGTTCGCGAGGGCGCGATGGCTTTTCTCGCCCGTGAATACAAGGTCTTGACGGTCTTCGTGATTGCCGTGGCGGTGTTGCTGGCGGTCGGCTATCCGGGCGTGCAAGGACTCGTGGCGGTCTCCTTCATCGTCGGCGCCCTGTGTTCCGGGTTGGCCGGTTTCTTTGGCATGCGCGTGGCTACCGCCTCCAATATGCGTACGACGCACGGTGCCCGGACCAGCCTGAATGATGCCCTCAAGATCGCCTTCTCCGGTGGCGCGGTGATGGGCATGTCCGTGGTCGGCTTGGGCATCCTGGGCCTCTCGGGCCTGTTGCTGGTTTTTTCCAATACGATTACCGATGGGACTTCGGTAGGCGTGCTTAGCTCCACCGTATTGCCGATTCTTTCCGGTTTTTCGCTGGGTGCGAGTTCCATTGCGCTCTTTGCCCGTGTGGGCGGCGGAATCTTCACCAAGGCCGCGGATGTCGGCGCTGACCTGGTCGGGAAGGTCGAAGCGGGTATCCCAGAAGATGATCCCCGCAATCCGGCCACGATTGCCGATAATGTCGGTGACAATGTCGGCGATGTCGCCGGTATGGGCGCGGACCTGTTCGAATCGTATGTCGGGTCGATTTTGGGTGCGATGATTCTTGGTGCGACCGCCGTCGTCGCGACGGACTCCGCCAACACGGCCCTGAATCTGGTGGTGCTGCCGCTTGTGCTGGCGGGTGTAGGCATCATTATTTCGATTCTCGGCACGTTCTTTGTGAAGACGAAAGAGGGAGGCAATCCGCAAACGGCTCTGAACATCGGCACGTTCGGCGCGGCCGGCATCATGCTGGTTCTGACTTACCCGATTGTGATGTGGTTGGCACCTAGTTCCTATGAGTTGGCCGGTCAGACATACACCGCCATCGGGATTTTTTGGGCCACCATTGCGGGACTAGTCGGCGGCGTGGGCATCGGTCTTTTGACCGAGTACTACACGGCGGAAGACAAGAAGCCCGCCCATCGAATTGCTGAAGCCTCCCAAACCGGCCCGGCGACCAACATCATTTCAGGCCTGGGCACAGGCATGATGTCGACGGCCCTGCCAATCATCACCCTAGCGGCGGCCATCCTGTTGGCCTATTTCTTTGCGGGCCTCTACGGTATTGCCATCGCCGCGCTCGGTATGTTGGCCACCACCGGCATTCAGTTGGCAGTCGATGCCTATGGTCCGATCGCCGACAATGCGGGCGGCTGCGCTGAAATGGCGGAATTGCCCAGCGAGGTGCGCGGCCGTACGGACAAACTCGACGCGGTCGGCAACACCACTGCCGCGATCGGAAAGGGTTTCGCGATCGGTTCCGCGGCCTTGACCGCGTTGGCACTCTTCGCGGCATTTCGCGCGACCATTGATTTGAATCGAGCAGCGGCTGAAATTCCGTTGCCGGCGATGTCAATTGATATAACGAATCCGCAAGTGATGGCCGGCCTGTTCCTAGGCGCCATGTTACCGTTCCTGTTCTCCGCTTTTGCGATGGGCGCAGTGGGACGTGCGGCGTTTGCCATGATCGAGGAAGTGCGCCGTCAGTTTAAGTCGATTCCCGGCTTGCTGGAAGGCACCGGCAAAGCCGACTACGCCCGTTGTGTGGACATTTCCACCGCCGCGGCGATTCGCGAAATGACGGTACCCGCGTTGCTGGGTGTACTGACTCCCGTGGTCATTGGCTTTTTCGGTGGCTATTTTGGAGGAGGTGGATTCCGTGAAGGTGCGGAAATGCTAGGCGGCTTGCTAGCCGGCGTAACGGTTTCGGGTGTGACGATGGCGCTCTTCATGGCCAACGCGGGCGGCGCCTGGGACAACGCCAAGAAACACATCGAAGGCGGCGCGTTCGGTGGCAAGGGCTCCGAGGCGCACAAGGCGGCGGTGATCGGTGATACGGTGGGCGATCCGTTCAAGGATACCGCTGGTCCCTCGATCAACATTCTTATCAAGTTGATGAGTGTGGTCGCGCTGGTGATCGCGCCCTTGTTGATCTAGGTGAAGCTGACCTTCTTAGGCACGGGCACATCGCATGGCATTCCTGCCATCGGGTGCTCGTGCCCGGTCTGCACGTCGTCGAATCCACACAATAAACGGCGTCGCAGCAGCCTCTATGTCGAGTCCGGCGACGCGCACTTGGTGATCGATACGCCGCCGGATTTCCGCGATCAAGTGCTGACGTTTGGTGTTACACGCGTGGACGCGGTGTTCATTACGCATATTCATGCGGACCACATCTTCGGGTTCGATGATTTGCGGCGCTTTTGCTACATGCAAAAGATGGTGATCCCGGTCTATGGCTCCGGGGCGACGATGGACGGCATGCGCGAGAAATTCCGCTATGTCATCGATGAATCCATCTGGCGACACTCGGCGCCGCAGGTGACGTTCAATGACATGTCCCCCCGTGATCGTGTCCAGGTCGGCGAGCTGGAGGTGCAGCCCGTCGAAGTGCCGCATGGTCCGATGACAGTATACGGCTATATCATTCGCCATGGTGCAAAAAAGGTCGGGTATGTACCCGATTGCAGTGCGTTGGAATCGCCTGTCGTTGAACAATTTCAGGCTGTTGATGTGATGATCCTGGATGCGTTGCGCGAGGCCCCGCACCCCACCCACCTGTGTCTCCCGCAAGCGGTCGACCTACTGCAACAGATCGGTGCGCCCCAGTCCTATATCACGCACGTGTGTCATGATCTTGAACATGAAGAGACGCAAGCGCGTCTACCGACTGGTATCACAGTGCCGTATGATGGATTTCAGCTTACAACATAGCCGCGGGCGCAGAGGGAGGGGTGCCATACTAAGACTTCTATGCTTGGGCGTGGTCTGCTTCAGCTTGCAGGCGCACGCTGCGGAGGATGTCGATACCCGCGGCGTCATCGTATTAGCGAATCGACAGGTGCCCGAGTCGGTGGAATTGGCGCGCCACTACATGGAGCGCCGCAGCATCCCGGCCGAAAATCTGTGCGTCTTAGATCTGCCCAAAGGCGAACAAATGTCGCGCAAGCAGTTTAACCACGAGCTGCGCGAGCCCTTGTTGCAGTTTCTGCGTGACGGTGGCTGGATTGAGCAAGCTCAGCGGCCTGAGCGTGATCGCGAATATCACGAGACCAACTGGCTGACGCAGCGTTCTGAAGTCACCTATTTAGTTTCAATGTACGGCGTGCCCTTACGAATTGGTGACACGCGATTCCGGTTGGTCAGTCGACTCGCCGATCATCTGGGGAAGCCCGAATACAAGAACATGGCGGCCGTCGATTCCGAGTTGGCGTTGCTGCTGGCGCCGCCGTACGCCATTTCCGGGCCGAAGACGAACCCGATGTATCGCACCTTGTTGTCCCAACGAAAGTTCGATGACACCTACTTGATCGTTGCCGTGCGGCTGGATGGCCCTGATGCGGGCGCCGTGAAGCGGATGATCGATGATGCGCTGGAAGCCGAGCGCTATGGGCTCTTGGGCCGAATGTATTTTGATGCGCGGGGGCTCACACAGAGCGGCTACTTTATCGGCGACTTCTGGATCCGTGAGGCGCACGAGCGGTTCGCGCGAATGGGGTATGAGACCGTGATCGATTTCGATGAATCACTATGGCCGGAATCCTATCCCATGGAGGAGGTGGCCCTCTACATGGGGTGGTACCATGAAGATGTGATAGGGCCTTTCACGCGCGACGACTTTCAGTTTCGGCCGGGAGCGATTGGATACCACATTCATTCCGCCAGCGCGGTCTCGCTCCGAAAGCCCGATCGCTATTGGGCCGGCCCGCTTTTGGCGCGAGGGGCCGCCGTGTCCATGGGCGCGGTGAGTGAACCCTTTTTGACCTACACGCCCAATTTGAAAATATTCGCTGAGCGTCTGATTTACGGACACACATTTGGCAATGCCGCCTATATGAGTCAGCCTGTTTTGTCGTGGCAAATGACGTTCATTGGTGATCCGCTCTATCGTCCCTTTCGCTATCCGTTACACGTGCAACTCAAACATTTGCAGGAAGATGCCCGCGAGGAGATCGAGTGGGCGTATCTACGGGAAGTCAACACGATGGTGCGGCAAGGACGATTCAATCCGGCCTTGCAATATCTGCGTCAGCGAATTAGCGAACAGGATAGCCTCATCCTGCGTGAGCGCCTGGCCGACCTCTACATCCTCAATGACCTAATACCCGCGGCAGGCCGGGAATATGGCGTGATTCTCGATCGTACGGAATCGCCGGTCACAGCGGCCCGTGTGGGGGCGAAATGGGCGCGCATTCTGCTGCAACTTGATGCACGCGATCGGGCTGAGCGTTTGGTTGCCAGCTTGGTTGATCGCTGGGATCATCCTACCATGCAGCATGTGAAGGACGTGATTGAGCATGTGGATTGATTCACACGCGCATCTGGACGCCTTTGTCGCGGACGGATCCTGGCCGGAAGTGCTGGCTGGCATGCGGGCTGCACAGGTCGGCTCGGTGATCGCCATCGGCGGCAGCGTGGCCGCTAACGAATTGGCGCTTACGATGGCGCGGGAATATGCCGAGGTGCACGCCGTGGTTGGGTATGACCGGGATGAGGCCGAGCGGGAGCCGGACTTCGGCTTACTGCGGGATTTGGTTAACGCGGAACGCCCGGTCGGGATCGGTGAGACGGGGCTGGACTATTACTATGGACAGGAGACCGCCCGGCAGCAATGCGCGCTGTTTGAGCAGAACTTATCGGTTGCCGCCGCATACGGCTTGCCCGTGGTCGTGCACACGCGCGATGCCGAAGACGATACCTATCGGCTCCTGCGCGACTTTGTACGCGCATGGAGCGGGCGAACCAATGGGCAGGAGTCAAGAACCGACAGCGGCTCGGCGGGACGCCTCGCCCCACCTGAAGAGAATCCCGTGGCGGCGCAGATTGGTAGGGCGAATCCCGCGAAGCGGGATGAGCCGAATCGTGCTGTCCTCCACACCGCCGTGCCGGGCGTGATTCACTGCTACACCGGCACGGCTGAACAGGCCCTGAAGCTGCTGGAGCTGGGTTTTATGATCAGCTTCAGCGGCATTGTCACGTTCAAGAAATCCGACGCCTTGCGCGAAGTGCTGAAGGTCGTTCCCGATGACCGCCTGTTGATCGAAACTGATGCCCCGTATCTTGCACCGGTGCCCAAACGGGGTAAACGTAACGAACCGGCGTATGTCGCGTATGTGGGCGAGGGGATTGCTGATTATTTGGGGCGTCCCGCCGCAGAATTGGCGCAAATCACCGCGCAGAACACCCGCAAACTATTCAATTTACCTGTGCGGGGCTGATCACGCGCGCGCCTAGCCCGCATCTGGGGTTTGCACCAACCGCGCTCACTCGCTTGTCTTGATGTGTAGCTCGGGATGTTTGGACGCCACAAAGCTGTTGGGCGGGACGCTCTCCATCAGAAACACGTTGCCGCCGATAACGGATCCCTTACCAATCACCGTGTCGCCGCCCAGAATAGTGGCGTTGGCGTAGATCACGACGTTGTCTTCCACGGTGGGGTGTCGCTTGATGTGTTTAACGGGTTGGCCCTGGGCATCCAGTGCGAAGCTCTTGGCGCCAAGCGTGACGCCTTGATACAGCTTCACATTGTTGCCGATCTGGCACGTTTCCCCAATCACGACGCCCGTCGCGTGATCAATGAAAAAGCCATGTCCGATTTGGGCGCCCGGGTTGATGTCAACGCCGGTCTTCGCATGAATCCACTCGCTCATCACACGCGGCACAATCGGTATGCTCAACCGATACAGCTCGTGCGCCAGTCGATGCGATACAACCGCCAGTAGTCCGGGATAAGCCAACTGCACTTCAGCATAGGTTAGGGCCGCGGGATCGCCTTCATACGCCGCTTTGATGTCCTCAACCACGAGACTGCGCACGGCGGGCAATCGATCATACAGCGCGCGCATGGCCTCAAAGGATTCCTGCCGGGGATCCGTCGGTTCAGGCGCGCCTTCCATGATGGCGGCGGCGCCTTTCCAGCGAAAGGGAATGGCTCGTTCCATCTCCAGTCGGAGCAAGCGCCAGGCTTGACTGAGTCGGCGAATCAAGAAGAGGCCCAGCTCGTCCGGGTCCACATCCGTGTGCGACATGCGACCCGGCACCATCGAGTCAATCAGGATCTGGAGCGCCTCCACAATATGGACGGTGTTCGGATAACCATCCAATACGCTGTCGGGGCGATCCTCGCCCTGATTGGAATAGAGTGGCAGTAGTTTTTCGACGGTGCCACATACCCCTTGTCCCATCGGAGTATGCTGGTCTGAAGCTGTATCTGATGAACTCATAATCGTCGATCTCTCCGTTTATCCGTCCTAGGCTTGAACGGCTGGAACGGTAGCGTTATCGTGGCGGGGAAGCAAGTTTCGATACCAGCGAACGCAGTAACAACGGAGGCGCGGAATGAAGGCAGTGATCTTGAATGCTTATGGGGGGCGGGACGTCTTGGAGGTGGCGGAGTTGCCCAAGCCCGAGCCGGGCAATGGTGAAGTGCGGATCGAGGTATGGGCCGCAGGGGTGAATCCCGTCGATTGGAAAATCCGGGAAGGCTACTTGCACGACCGGTTGCCCTGTGAATTCCCGATCATTCCCGGCTGGGACGTGGCCGGGCGTATCGACGCGGTTGGCCCGGAGGTCACGCAGTGGGAGGAAGGCGACGAAGTCTACGCCTACGTGCGCAAACCGGTGATTCAGCATGGCGCCTACGCGGAGTACGTCACCTTCGATGCGGCACACATTGCCCGCAAACCGAACAACTTCTCTTTCGAAGAGGCCGCTTCCGTTCCGTTGGCGGCGCTAACGGCCTATCAGTCGCTTTTCGATGCCGGCAAATTGCAGCCGGGCGAGCAGGTGCTCATTCATGCGGCTGCCGGCGGCGTGGGCGGCTTTGCCGTGCAATTGGCGCGCGCGGCAGGCGCCATCGTTTGGGGGACAGCCAGCGAAGCGAACCATGTCTATCTGAAGGAGCTGGGTGCGGATCATGTGCTGGACTATCACGAAGTCGGGGTTTGGGACCGGCTGAGAGAATCCATGCCGGACGGCATGGACCTCATCTATGATTGTATTGGTGGGGAAACGTTTGAGCAAAGTATCCCGTTGCTGAGCACCAAAGGCCGGATCGTGTCCATTCTGGAACCCACCCGCTGCCAAGCGCTGACGGAGCAAGGGACGCCGGCGTTCTATGTTTTCGTTGAACCCAGCGGACCCCAATTGGCGAAGCTCTCCGCTTTCGCGGAGAGCGGGAAGTTGAAATCGCATCTCGCGGCCGTCCTGCCCTTGGAGGACGCGGCGCGCGCGCATGAGTTGATCGAATCGCTACACACCCGCGGAAAGATCGTTTTGAAGGTCCGGGAGTAAGTCGAGCTGATCGCCGGCTTTTCTGTGTTATACTGTAGGGATGTCAGTTTTATCGCCCAATACTGAGCAGCAGGCTGAAACCGTCGGTACCGCGCTGACGAAGCTTGCGGACCTGCTGGCGTGCGCCGACGTAGAATCGCCGGCGATCTCCGCACAGTGGTTGATGGCTGATTTGTGTGATGTGCCGCGTCTGGCACTGGGCGATTATTCATCAACGCCGTTGACGGATGCGCAGCAGGCACACTTTGAAGCGATAGTTGAGCGAGCGGCTCGCGCTGAACCCATGCAATACATCGTCGGGCACACAGACTTCATGGATTTCGCGTTGCGCTGTGATCACCGCGCCCTGATTCCTCGACCGGAAACGGAAGTACTGATCGCGAACGTGCTTGCTGACGCTGGTCTGGCCCAGCGTTCGCAGCCGGTTGTAATCGATGTGGGTACGGGCACGGGCTGCATTGCCTTGGCGCTGGCAGCCCAGTGGCCGAACGCCCGGATCACAGCAATAGACC
>SLAD01000374.1 GCA_007126995.1 Kiritimatiellia bacterium
AGTTCACCCGACACGACACCAACCTGCGGGTCCGCGAAATTGGACAGTAACGCTTCCAGCGTCCCGTCCGCAAAGGGCTGCCGGGCGTCGGTTAGGACGACCACTTCGTGTTTTGCCAACGGAATCAGCTCGTTCAGGACGGAGGGCTTGCCCCGTCGCATCGCAACGTGACGCACCTGAATGCGCGGGTCTTGCAGGTGCTCGAGGGCAGTTTCAGTGCCGTCGGTAGAGCCGTCCGAACCAATGATGATCTCGCCGATCAGGGCGTTATTGGAACTCTGCAACACGCTTTCCGTTTTTTTCGGCAAAGTCTCCGCCTCATTATAGGCTGCAATGATCAATGAACACCGGCCCTCAAAAGGCGCTTTGTGAACCGGCTGACAGAAAGCGCGCGATAACCAGCGAATCAGCAACGGGTACCCGACATAAATATGAAACAGGGCCAACGCACTGGCCCAGAATAGCAGCGATAACAAAAACGTCATGTGCTACTTGTAGCGACGCGGGTTTGACAACGCAATCCGTAATCCGCTTGGCCGCACTACCCTAACGGCATCACGGCTCAGGCCGCCAAACTGCCGCCTGATCCTCCGCCATCCACTCCCACTGATCAACTGGCGGCAGTTCGTCGTCCAGCAGCGTCGCGAGTACGTCCCAGTCGAATTCACCGTCTTCATCGAATACGAATAGGGCTTGCGCGGATCGCACCACCTCAACGCGGACCTCATCGAACACACCTGAAAAGGCGAACACATCCGGCCCTCTTGCTAACCAGCCAGACGGAGGTAGACGATACGATCTTCCGCCCGCCTGGACCGTCCAGGGCTCTTCTGCATGCCCGTTCACCCAAAGCTCCAGATCGTCACCATATTGGGTGTATAGCCAGGAGCGTTGCCACAGCCCGCTGCCCAACGCCTCGGACGCGCGCAGATATTGGTCGCCGTCGCTGTACATCAGTCGGCTGGGCGACGATGTCGTGTACAGCTCCTGCAATGGCCGCATCGTGTAGATCGCTCGCCACTGCTGAACATCCATCGGGATCGCCCATGCCAACGCTAAGGCATTTCCATACGCCAATTGATTGGCGATGTATGCGCTGGTTTTCTCATTGTCCCGCGCAGTCAACGGCGGCCCGTACGTGACCGTCAACGGTTGAATGCGATGCAGCTTGTGATACGGGTTATACGGCCGCCAGGCGATGTGCTCGCGCGTAAGTACGCCGTCCAATAAGCCGCCGTAAAATTGCACCGTGCGCGCGTCGCCCAGCAGCGGCACTGCGGTCCCGTTCGAGAGGCTGTCGAACAAGTCTCCGAATGCGAACAGGGCCTGCGAGAATGTGCCTGCACCGGTCACGCGTCGGTCGTAATCCGTAAACGCCCACGGGGGATCGGCGGTAATCCCGTCCATCCAATAGGCCCCGGGCGCAAAGCGCTCGTGGACGGTGTCGAGATGATCCAGCCACCACAGCAAGCTGAACACGGGGCGCGGCGTGAAGGCCCAAGGCCCGGCTGGACGCCACGTGGCATCCGATTGAAGCAACAATGCGTTGCGGCTCCACGCCGCATTTAGCGGCGACAACTCGGCGGGATGCGTATACAGGGCCACCCGGCCCTCGGTCCGCTCCGCCACCCCGCGAATGAATTCCTTCAACACGCTGTCCCCACCCGCGTGCGGATTGGCGCGTTTGCGAAACGAGCGGCTCTCATCCTGCTGTCGCCAAATCTCCTCTCCGGCCAGATACAGGAACGCGCCTAACCCGGCCTGTTCAGCCCCGATGAACTCCTGTAGGCGTGCCTGCAGCGACGTGGGCTGCGCAGACTGCAGCACAATACGACGGCTTAGTTCATCCCGGCGCTCGCCCGGCGGATTCGGAATCTTGGGCAGCACCTGCCCGATCTGCGGGGCGGCCGTTAGAATAAAACGCTCATGCGCATCGTTGCGCCGCCCGTCAGTGACCGGGTCGTAAATCGCAGATACCTGACGGCCCTCTTCACACCACTCCAGCCGCGACGCGTTGGAGCGGTAGGGATCGATGGACAAATGCAGAAAGACTGGCTGATCTTCAAGCTCGGTCACCGCTAGCAGCGGAGATCCGGCCGCGCCGTTCGTCAGGTACGGCACAGCAAGCCAGTCGAGCGGCCCATCGCCCTCCGTCAAAGCCATACGCCAAGTCGAAACCACGCGACCCCGGAAATGAACGTCAACGACCAAGGTCTGTTCTTGCATGGCAAAGCGCAGGATGTCACCGCGCGCGAACTCCAAATACAAGCGTTCCGCCTCTTTGCGCACCACGACCGGTCGCCCCGCCTCGTAATCCATTCCCGCCAATGCAAAAGACACCTCACCCACGATCGTACCGTCCCACAGCACCAGTATGCGTTCCAAGCCTTCGCCCGCATGAACGCGAAAGGCCGGATTGGGCGCATCGGCCCGTTCAATGGTGAAAACATGCGCTTCCGTTTCTTCAATCTCGAGGCGATTCGAAACGTCGTTGGTGTCGCCGACCGGAATAACGGTCGTGGCTTTGCTCGGAAACGCCAGCTCGCCTTCGCCTTGATTGATGCCCTCCAGTTGTCCGTCGCGGAGCGCCACAGGACGCCGTGGACGGCGCGGATAACGCACCGGTTCAGTGGCATCGACAAACAAGCTCAAGGCGTCCAGATGAATGGTTCCCGCGCCGGGGGGCAACTCAAACCACTTCAGCCCCTTGATTTCAATCGGGTACGCCGCACTGGTTCGCAGCTCAGCGGGCCAACGTGCATACAGCAAGCGCCATCCAGGCTGCCAGAGGGGGCCGAAATCAACGATGTGTTCCTCGCCCTTCGTATCTTTCACAACCAAAGCAAGGCGTGAACGCAGCACCTCCTCCGGCTGCTCCTGCGGCTGATGCAGCCACAGCGTGGCGGTATCAGCCGGATCGTGCAGACGAATCGGTTGAATAGGAATCAAGCGCACCCAGCCATTGGATACCGGGGACTCGAACTTCAGGAGGCCGACATACTCTCCCCAAAGCTGCACCTCTTGACCACGCTCCAGCGTAGCGTCCACGTCATCCGCCGATTCAATTCGCCAACCAAGTAGCCGCTCGAAATCTGCCAGATGCTCTGTCTCCGGCTCGCGGTCCGCCCAGATAAACTCGTACGGACGATGATCGAAGGAGCGATGCGGCGCGCTGTGTTTCGTGATATCTTCCGACTCAAACAACTCCTCAGGCAGACCCACGCGCCCGGGTGCCCGGCAACCGGCGCTCACGAGCAGCCCGCCACCGAGGACGATAGACCACACCAACAGGCCGGCCAGGAAATCCGTACAACGCGCCCGTGCCATGTCGCTCACCCCTTGAAGACAATGTAATTG
>SLAD01000315.1 GCA_007126995.1 Kiritimatiellia bacterium
GCGCGGATTGGGACGTTTGGCAGGATTGGAAACGCCGGAGGTCGAGGGCGCGACCGGCTTCATCGACACCAACTACGCGGGCAAAGTGGAGGCGGCCAAAGCCATCCTCGCCGAGCATCCGTTTGCCTACGTTCACATTGAAGCGCCGGACGAATGTGGACATATGGGCGATGCCAAATTGAAAACCGAGGCTATTGAAGCCTTTGATCGCGAGGTTGTGGTGCCCTTATGGAAACATATGGAAGCGTTGGGCGAACCCTATCGGCTAGTGCTGGCGATGGATCACCGCACGCCGGTGTCCCTGCGCGGGCACACGGATGATCCCGTACCCTTTGTCGTCTTGAATGGTCCCGTTGGATCGGCCGCTTTTGAGCAATCTGCGGCCTTCGACGAAAGGGTTCTGCCGGGGCTACCCACGGCTTGGTCTTACGATTTGATGCAGCAACTGCTCGCCAACAAACAAGAGGCGTGATCCCGTGGCTCCTGCCCCGCTGATAAAATTTTTCGCATTGCTTGGCCTTATCGGGGGCCTTGTGTTGTTGGCTGTTTCCTGGCGCACGGCGGCGGATCATGTTGCCCCCGTGCGTTTTAGTGCCGGTCCGGCCCCGACCGACTTTCCGCTGGCACTGGAGGACATTTCGTTTCGCACGCGCGACGGACTGACCTTGCGGGGCTGGTATGGCCAGGCGCCCGACGAGCGAGGCACCGTGATCCTGCTACATCGCTACCGGGCGGGACGCGGTTTTATGTTGTCCCGCGCCCGCTGGTACGCCGAGCGAGGCTACTCCGTGTTGTTGTATGACGCCCGTGCAACCGGGGAAAGCGATGGCGACATCATCTCCGTTGGCTGGCTTGAAACAGACGACTTGACGGCGGCGCTGGCGTGGACACGGCAACAGGGGGCCGAACGCATTCTTTGCCACGGGGTATCCCAAGGCGGCGCAACCATCGTGCTGGCGGCGGATCGATTGGGGGATGACGTTGTGGGTGTCGTACTGGAAAGCACGTACGACACGTTGCTCAATGCCGGGGACCGGCGCTTCAGGAGTCGAGTCGGGTTGCCGGGCTGGCTGGCTGGCATCTTTTACCGCCCGTTTATGGAGATGCGACTCGGATTCGATGCGTCCTTGGCCAGCCCGATTGATCACATCGGCCAGATCGATGCGCCGATCTTCATTCTCGCAGGCAAAGAGGATCTGCATACGTGGGCGGATGACACGCGCGCCCTCCACGCGGCCGCGCAAGCGCCGACCACGTTGTGGTTAGTCGAGGGGGCCGCGCATGTGGATTTGATGGCCTTTGCGCCGGAAGAGTTCAGCGCACGATTAAGCGCCTTTCTAGATGAACACGAACTGTAGCCGCAGGAGCATCAGGCGAAGAAGGTCTGATGAATGGCGCCGCCCACCACGTTCAGGCGCGACTGCATGTTGTCGAGATACTCGTGGAGCCCCTGCGCAATGATGTCTTCAACCCGCATATACATCAGTTCAGCACGCAATTGCCCCAAGCGCTGCTCCGGCAGGCTCTGAAATGTCCCCACCTCGGAACCGCTGATCTTTCGCAACGACTCCTCCGCCATGTCCAGACTGTACAGGACGGCGCGTGGAAACGTGCGTTCCAGCAGCAAGAACTCGACGATCCGGTCCGGCAAAAGAACACCATACTTTTGCCGATACATCTCAAACGCGCTGGCGGACCGGAGCACGGCGGCCCATTGAATGTCGTCCACCGATAGCCCGACATGATCCACCGTCGGCAGCAGGATAAAGTACTTCACGTCCAGCAAGCGGGTGGTTTGATCGGCGCGTTCCAGCGTTCGACCCAGACGACTGAAATGCCAGCCTTCACCATGCGTCATAATCACCTGCATAATGCCAATGAACGTCTGAGAGGCCAACTTGACCGCCTGGCAAAACTCGTAGGGCGACTCAAACACATCCTGGCTGATCGCGGTGCGCGTGACATAGAGATAGCTCTTGTTGATACATTCCCACAACTCGGTGGGAATACTAGGACGGATGATGCGGGCGTTTTCACGCGCCGCGCTGAGGCTGGAAATAATCGAATTCGGATTCTGGCGATCGAAAGCCAGGAATTGAATCACATTCTCGGCACTAGCGACCTCGTAGCGCGCATTAAAATCGGCGGAGTCACCCGTAATCGTGACCAGCGGCGCCCACTGGTTCGATGCTTCACCCGGCAAATCCAATACCATGTGCGAGTTCACCTCCATTGAGCGGGCGACATTCTCGGCGCGCTCGATGTAGCGACTCATCCAATAGAGTGAATTGGCGACACGACTTAACATGATTTTCCTATCTCCTTAGTCCGCCAAGACCCACGTGTCCTTACTGCCCCCGCCTTGCGAGGAATTAACGACCAGCGACCCTTTCTTGAGGGCGACCCGCGTGAGTCCGCCGGGCATCACATAAATATCTTTGCCGTACAAAATATAGGGCCGCAAATCGACGTGGCGTCCCTCGAATTCGCCGTCCACGATCACCGGGGCGCGGGACAAGGCCAGCGTGGGCTGCGCGATATAGTTGCGCGGGTTGTTGCGAATCCGCTCCGCAAAATCCTTTTGCTGTTCCTTGGTGGAATGCGGTCCCACCAGCATGCCATAGCCGCCGGATTCATTCGCCGCCTTCACCACCAACTCGTCCAGGTGATCAAGAACATACGAATAATCTTCGGGTTCCTCGCAGATATACGTCTGCACATTCGGGATAATCATGTCCTGATCAAGGTAGTACTTGATGATGCGCGGAACATACGCGTAGATGACCTTATCATCCGCGATCCCGGTCCCCGGAGCATTCGCCAGCGCGATGCGGCCTTGCTGATACACCTCGAACAAGCCGGGCACGCCCAGCATCGAGTCCGGCCGAAAGACCTGTGGGTCGATAAAATCATCATCGATCCGGCGGTACAGCACATCGACCCGCTGCAAGCCTTTGGTCGTACGCATGCATACGAACCCGTTATCGACCACCAAATCGGAGCCCTCAACCAATTCGACCCCCATCTGCTGAGCCAGAAACGAATGCTCGAAATAGGCGGAGTTGTAAATCCCGGGTGTCAGCACGGCGACCGTCGGTTCCGCGTGCATGTTGGGCGACAGGTGTTTCAGTGTTCCGAGCAAATGACTGGGATAGTCTACCACCGCTCGCACATCGGATTGATGAAAGACATACGGGAACGTGCGCTTTAGCACCTGCCGATTAGCCAGCACATACGATACACCGGACGGACAGCGCAGATTGTCTTCCAGGACGTAGAACTCACCCTGCCGATCACGGATTAAGTCGGTGCCGGTGATATGGCACCAAATCCCTTGAGGCGGATTCAGC
>SLAD01000248.1 GCA_007126995.1 Kiritimatiellia bacterium
CAGCGGGAGCTTCGCCCTCCCGGTTCCATCACGGAACGGGAGGGCGATTAGGATTACGCGTATGATTAAGATTAAGAGCATCAGCAGGGCCTACTCCTCCCAGTAGCGTGCCTTCTCGGGGAATATCCAGCGGACGCCGCCGCGCGGGTCAGGCTGGTCGCCGGCGTAGCGCGGGATGATGTGAATGTGGGCGTGATCAATCGTTTGGCCGGCGGCGGGCCCGTCGTTGAGGCCAATGTTGAAGGCATCCGGTTGGTGGCGCTGCTGCAATAAATCGCGCACGGTCGAAACGGTACGCCAGACAGCGGTCTGTGTTTCGGGCGGCAGCTCGAACAGTGAAGTGGTAACTTGCTTGGCGATTACGAGCGCGTGACCGGGTGATATGGGGAAACCGTCGTAGAAAGCCAAGGTATCGTCATCCTCGTAAAGGATGCGATCCGGTTCCACTGGTTGAAAGGGCGATTCCGAGGATAATTCGAATAGGGTCACCGCGTTTTCCTTCCCTCCATTCTCACAGCACGCATCTAAAGCACTCAAGCGCTGTAGTCGCCTGCGGCCTCGGGTTGGTAGAGAATCTTCTCAATGCGGAGATGGCGAATGCCGGCCGGTACAGGCCATTCGATCACGTCGCCCTCGGCGTATCCCAGCAAAGCGGTTCCCACCGGTGCCAGCACCGAAATACGTCCTTCGGATGCATCGGCATCATGGGGGAAGGTCAGCACATAGTGCATATCTTCCTCTGTGTCGACGTCCACTAAATGAACCTTGGAATTCATCGTTACCACGTTGGCAGGTATTTCCCGCGGCGAAACGACCTCCGCGCGAGCCAGTTCTGCGGCCATCGCCTGAATGTCCTTGCGATCACGTGCGTCCGATGCTTCGCCCTCCATCAATAGGCGTTCCAAGCGAGTCTTGTCGTGGGCGGTGATGTAGATTTGACGCTGCATTATACTAACCTTTCTGCTCATACATCTGATCGTATCGCAGACACTGGTGGAGAAGCAACCGCAATAGAGGGTGTTGGTCTATACGCGGCACGTGGCAAGCGACGGCCCTACACCTGCGGATCGTTTGATCTTATGCCGACTTCACCCGGGGATTATGAAAATCAACACGCGCCATCGGGATGGCTCTTCGGGCGAGACGGGAACTGATTAAATGAAACGCGGAAAGGTGGCGGGAGCGACGGGACTCGAACCCGCAACAACCAGATCGACAGTCTGGGACTCTAACCAATTGAGCTACGCCCCCGCAGCAAAAGGAATGCGTGTACGATACGAAGTTTGAACCACTTGGCAATAAAAAAATCAGCGGTAATAGGGATTCGTGCCTGCCGCATGATCGGTCACGTCGATAATATCGCCTACATCAGGGCAAATTTCTCGAATAGCGGTTTCGACGCCGTTCTTCATGGTCATTTGCGAAGCGGCGCAGCCTTGGCATCCGCCACCCATTTCGATGTAGACGTCTTTATTCTCCACTTTCACGAGCGAGACGAAACCGCCGTGCGAAGCCAGGGCCGGATTAATGTGCTGATCCAGCAGCGCCTCAATCGCCTCCGCCATATCGGCTTGCGGGCTTAGCTGGGCGGCTTCGATGGCAGCCGCGGATATGGGCGGCTGGGTTGACAGAAGCGGCTCACGGATGGCGGGCAAAATGAACTTGGCCAACTCGGGCCAAGGGGCGGGAACATTTTTGGACAAGGTGATCTGATCATCCGCGACCTTGATCCGGGTAATCCCATCGATGGCAAACAAAGCATCTGCCAAGGGCGAACTGTACGTCTCGTCGCCTTTGTTAAAGACCACGGCTGCGTCGGGTAGCACCGGCCGGTTCACCTGAAACCGGCACATGTTCGGGTCCGGCATGAATTCGCCAGTTACTTTGATTTCTTCATCGGATGCCATGATGTCGCCTCGTATTTTGTCAAACAATCTAAGGCTTAGAGTCTACCGCATCCAGCGACACGATCAAGGGCGCTTGAACAAGGAAATGAAGGGATTCGACTGCGACTGTTGATGATCTAGAACGCTGATGAGAATGAAGCCGGTCACGGCCAGGCCGAGCGACAGCCAGAAGACGCCATCGATCTGCGGCAAAACATTCGACATCAGCATCGGGACCTCTTCGCCATGGCGGTCGACCCGGTACGTCAGCACTTCCTTGAAAGGCCAGATGCGGCGCAGCGAGCCAAGCATAAAGCCGATCAGCAGGGTGATGGTCACTTGGTGATAATGCTTCAGCAACCAGCTCAGGATACGGGCAAACAGCATGATCCCCACCACCATCCCGGCCAACGCCGGTACAATGGCGAGAATATTGAGGTCACGGACGGAGTTCAGGAGAAACTCGTACTGTCCCAGGATCAGCAGGATGAATGAACCGGATATGCCCGGTAGAATCATCGCCGAAATGGCAACCGCCCCGCTGAGAAAGAGAACCAGCGGTGTGTTGGGCATGTCGACCGGCACTAACCCGACGATCAAATAGGCCCCCAAGGTGCCGAGCACCAAGGTGGCCACCATCGAGGGTTTCCAACGCACGTGGTAACTGACCGCAATGATGGAGGCCAGCACCAGCCCGAAAAAGAAGGCGAATAGCGGTACATCATGGTATTCCAGCAACCAGGACAATATGCGCGCCAGCGACAGCACGGCGGTTCCCAGCCCGCCGCCCAGCGCGAGGATGAACTTCCAATTCACATGCTCGAGGGCGTCCCGGATACGGAATGCCAATAACAGGCGGACGAACTCAAGATTAATGGATTTGATGGTATGGATCAGCTCCTCATAAACCCCGAGGATAAAGGCCATCGTGCCCCCCGACACACCGGGCACCACGTCGGCCGCTCCCATGGCGCCGCCGCTGAAGGCGAGATAGGCATATTCTTTAGCTGACCGTTTTTTGCGAACTGGTTCGGACATAACACTCCTCTGAGATGAAGCGCGTATTAAATGGGGCGAGACTAGGAATGCCAATCTTTTTCTCTCCTGCGCAGCGGCGATGGGCGCATTTGCCAGACAAACTTACCCGCCACAACATGGGCAGGAATGACCATGCTGCCACCAGCCGGCATTGGCTGCCGGATTGACAGTCGAGTGCGTTCTGATACCCTTGGCGGGTTATGATACCACAATGGATTATTGAGAAGAAGAGAGACGGCGAAGAGCTGTCCCGCGAAGAACTGTCCTTCTTTATTGAAGGTTATACCAACGAGACGATTCCCGACTATCAGATGGCCGCCATGGCGATGGCCATCTATTTCAAGGGAATGACGCTCGATGAAACGGCCACCTTAACCGACTTGATGATGAATTCGGGCGATGTGGTCGACAC
>SLAD01000415.1 GCA_007126995.1 Kiritimatiellia bacterium
CTCGCGGGTGGCGCTCATCTCCTGCCATTGCTGCGTTTGCAATCCACTCTCGGGCATATTGGACAGCGACATGTCGCGACCAAGATTAATGTCGCGCGTGTACACCGCCAGGATCAGCGTGAAGGTCTCATTTACGTAAACGGGATCGCGACTCACCGACAGGCGTGCGAACAGCAACTCATCCAAGTCGATCGAATCGTCTTCGCCGGTTGCGTCGCTAGGCATAACGACTTTCAGGTGACGCGCCCCGATGTGGAGCCGCTGTCCCTCATGTTCAAACTCAATCGGTCCGATTTCGTATTCGCCGGGCCGCAGTGGGATGATTGAATAGCGGTAAGATAGCGTGCGTTGCTGCTCCATACGCCCGTTCACCGTCTGCATACTAAAGGAGCGCTCCACGCTTGGACCGCTAATGCGCAGGCCCGAAATATTCGGGAGTTCCGGTTGACGCACCTGTTCCACGCCCTCGAGCACGATCCGTAATTGTGCCGACTCGCCCATCCGGATCAGCGGTGGATCCAGTTCCATGCGGGCATTCACCGCCTCCACAGCGGGCGCGGCGACCAACAGGGTTAACCCTGCGGCCATACCGCTGATGATGTTGTGCAGTCGTCTGCGCATTTACCAATCCTTCTCTACCTCTGTCGGATCGCCGAGCTGTAGTCGCATTTGATCGCGCGTCTGCTGCTCTTCATCGTGCATAGCGTCCAAAATCATCATAGCCTCTTCTTCTGACATTTCATCCATGGAATCCGTTCGAGGATCGGGCTCCGCGTGCGGGTCTTCCGGCGTAGGCTGCATCGGCGCTGGTTGCTCATCCGGTTCCGGCGCATCCGGCTCCGGATCCTCCTCACCTTCGGGTTCCGGCTGCGGCTGCGGTTGCTCCTCCTCGCGCTCGTCCTCTCCTTCTTCCGGATCTTCAGCGGGCGCCTCGTCAGGCGGCGGTGGCGGCATGATTTCCTCGATGTAGCGCCGCAAGCGATCCGCCAATTCGAAACTGACTTTTGTGCGCTGCTCGTCCGGGGCCAGTGTCAAGGCGTCGCGGAAACGGTCAGATGCGTGCTTCGCGCTATCCAGGGCTTCAGGCAAATTCTCTTGATCGAGCAGTCCTTGCGCACGAGTTAGTGCGGCCAGCCCCTCGTTTTGAAGTACGCGTTGCTGAATTTGCGTGTCCGTCGTGCGGCGCGCCACCTCGTATCGCTGAATGGCCTCATCCAGTGCCCCGGCACGGAACAGTGCATTCGCTTGATTATGCAGGGCCGGGGCCGGATCCATGCCGCGCGCCCGCGCCGCTTCCTCGGCTTGCTCGAACGCCTCCACGGCTGCCGTAAATTCCTCCGCTTCATACAACCGCCGGCCCTCCCGCATCCAGCGATGCGGATCATCGGCTTGAGCCAACGATGGCCAGCTCAACAGGATCACTACGCCAACCCATGCAGGCCAACGCGGCCAGCGCACGGGTTTCAGTCGAAACGAGAGCAGCGACTCGAGCAGTAGCAACAACAGCGCAGCGGCAAGGAACCAGCCGTAACGCTCCTCGTAAATCTGTAAGCGTTCGGTGTCCAATAGTTCACGTTGGAGCGGTGCGATGCCGTACTCATAGATATAGTCCAACCCGAAGTCGCCGGGCGTAGAGCGCACGTACATGCCGCCTGTCCGTGTCGCGAGGCGCTCGAGCAAATCCTCCTCCAATCGCGTGCGCACAATGTTGCCTTGCCGATCACGCAGGTAGGTGATGCCACCCCGTTCATCAGTCATGGAAATCAGGTCGCCTTCGGGCGTGCCCACGCCGACCGCGAATAGGCGAATATTGCGCGCCTGCATCTCGGGCACCACATTGAGCGCGTTGCCCTCGTGATCTTCGCCATCGGTGATCAGCAAAATCACGCGATCGGCCAACATGTCGTCATCGAATGACCGCACGGCGCGGCGAAGCGCCTGCTCGATTGCGGTGCCGCCACGCGGGATGATGCCGGGATACACATCATCCAACATCATCAGAAAAGCAGCATAATCGGCGGTCAGCGGACAGTTGGGATAACTGTCGCCGGCAGCCGGAATCAGTCCGATGCGATCGCCGCGTAACTGGCTAACCAAATCCCGTATGCCCAGCTTGGCCCGGTCCAGACGATTGGGACGAATATCCTCTGCGCGCATACTGTTCGAGGTGTCCAGCACCACCAAAATATCCAGTCCCATGTGTTGCACATCGATCCACTTCTCGCCCCACTGCGGTCGCGCCAGCGCAACAATGCCCAAGGCGATGGCGAGCAACAGGCAAATCGTGCGCCACCGCTGCACGGTGCGTCGTCGGGCCGGCAGTTGCTTTTGCAATACCCCGGCATCGATCAGTGTGGCCAGCTGTCGTTCGCGGCGTCGACCAAGCCAATGCCACAGCCACGCAAGCGGCAGCAAGCCCCACAACGCGTGCAGCCAAATGGGATCACCCCACTGCATCAGGGCCACCTCCCCAAGCGAGCGAGCGACAGCACGCGCTCCGCAATCAAGAGGCCGAGCGCCCACAGCAGAAACGGCATGAACCGCTCTTCAAAGCGCGTGAAGTCATCCACCTCAATTTCTGTACGCTCCATCTGGTCAATCTCTTCATAGATGCGCCGCAAGGCCTCGGTGTCGTTGGCGTGGTAATATTCGCCACCGGTGATATCGGCAATGCGCTGCAACTGTGCTTCATCGAATACCGCCAGTTGTTGCACGTAGCGGCGACCGCCAAAGGGATCGCGCACCGGGAACGGGGCATAATCCTGCGTGCCCGCACCGATTGCATGCACGCGCACCCCCAGCGCCGCCGCCGCGCGGGCGGCGTTCTCGGGGCTGATATTGCCGGTATTGTTCACGCCGTCCGTCAGCAATACGATCACGCGACTCTCCGCCTCGCTGTCGCGTAACCGGTTCAATCCCGACGCAATCGCGGATCCGATCGCCGTGCCGTCCTGCACCATCGCAATTTCAATCCGATTCACCTGCTGCAGCAACCAGCCATGATCAAAGGTTAGCGGCGCCATGACATACGGAACACCGGCAAAGGCGATCACGGAGATGCGATCATCGCGCCGCATCTGAATGAATTCCTTCGCGGTGTGCAGGCAGACCTCCATACGATTCACGCGCCGCCCATCCAGATAAAAGTCTTCCGCCAACATCGAAGACGAGACGTCGATCAGGATCACCATGTCGATTGCATCGCGACTCACCCGCCGCTCATCGATTCCTTTCAGCGGTCGTGCCAAAGCGATGATCAGCAGGATCAATCCCGCGGTGTAGAGCACCGGCAACAGCCAGCGCGCGTAGGTCACCCAAGTGCGCGGCAG
>SLAD01000173.1 GCA_007126995.1 Kiritimatiellia bacterium
GCATCCGCTGCTGGAGCCGATCCTGAAAGAGACCTACGGCGTCATGCTGTATCAGGAGCAAGTACAATTTGCGGCCAACAAACTGGCCGGCTTCTCGCTCGGGCAGGGCGATATTCTGCGGCGGGCGATGGGCAAGAAGAAAGCTGAGGAGATGGCCAAGCAGCGCCAGGCGTTTGTCGATGGCTGTAAGAAGACCAATCAGATTCCGGCCAAAGTGGCGGAGAAAATCTTTGATAATATCGAACGATTTGCCGGTTACGGGTTTAACAAGTCGCACAGTGCGGCCTACGCGATGTTGTCCTTCCAGACGGCCTACTTGAAGGCGCATCACCCCGCCGAATTCATGGCGGCCGTGTGTTCATGTGACATGAACAACGCGGACAAACTGCCGGTATTCATTGCCGAAGCGCAGGAAATGGGCTTGACGATCTATCCGCCCAACGTGAACGAGAGTCACGTGCGCTTCAAGCCTGAGCGGGACGGTATCCGATTCGGCTTGGCCGGCATCAAGAACGTCGGTGTGAGCGCCGTGGAGTCGATGATCCGCGAGCGCGAAGCGAACGGCCCGTTTGCCGGCTTGGTCGACTTCTGCGCCCGTATGGGCGGACAGAATGTCAATAAGAAGGTGGTGGAGAGCCTGGTGAAATGCGGTGCGTTCGACTTCTCCGGCATGTCCCGCGCCCGCCTGTTCAGTGGCATCGAGTTTGCGATTCAGCGGGCGGCGTCCGAACTGAAGGATCAACAAGCGGGCCAAGCTTCGCTGTTCGACCTGATGGAACCGGAAGCGGTGGAGGAAGAGGGCGTGGCAGTGGAGGAATTGCCCGAAGCCGATCCGTGGCCGGACAGCGAGATGTTGGCGGCGGAAAAAGAATTGTTGGGCTTCTATATTTCGGGCCATCCCCTGACCGAGCACGAATGGGAAATCGATCGCTTCAGTTTATCCCATTTCAAGGATTTGGCTGAGCTGGCGCCCGGCAGTATGACCCGGATTGGCGGCTTGGTCACCCAGTTGAACAAGCGCTTCACGAAGAAAACGCAGGAACCGTTTGCGATCTTCCAATTGGAGACGCTGGAGGGCGCGCTGGAGGTGGTGGCGTTTCCCGCCGCCTACCGCGAGTACGGCCTTTATCTGGAGGAGAATGCGCCCATCTTTGTCTGCGGCGAACTGGACCGGAACGAACAGTTGAAGATCAAGGCGCAGGAGATTTATCCGCTGCGTGAGGTTCATCGTCACTTCACGCAGCGCGTCAGTTTGCATCTTTCGACGGCGAACTTGAATGACGAGTTGATCGCCGACATCAAGCAGGTGCTGAAACGGCATCCGGGCGACATCCCGTTGACGTTGTGCCTGATCTATCCCGATGCCAAGAAGATCTTCGTTTCCACAGATCGCTTGTACCGGGTGGACCCGGGACCCGCCCTGATTGAGCAACTGGAGGCGGTATTGGGCGAGGATACGGTCTATCTGGATGTGCTGCAGAATCCGTGCAAGCGGGCGCCAAGCCGGAATGGCCGTAACGGTGGGCGTTGGGGAGGGCGACAACGGCAAGCGGCCGCGACCGCCTAGCGGGATGGATTAGCGCCGCAGAACCGGGGCGTCCAATGAGCGGCGCTCTCGGCGTGGAACGGGCCGCGATGTTTCCTCGGGATTGGTCCCGGCGTCCGGCGCGTCCAAGGCGGGCTGGGCGGCTTCCTCGCGGGCTCGCCGCTGCTCTCGTTGTCGCCACTCCCGCTCGCGTGCCTGCATCCGCTCCTCTTCGATTTCCGCCATTTCCAGCAACGTGTCCACCTCTGTTTCGAGTCGCTCGACTTGTCGCCGTAGCCGCTCATAATCGGAGCGCATCTCCAGATATAAGGAGCGATAGTGTTGGGCATCGCGCGCGGATGCGGACCCGACTTGCAGCCAGGCTTCGGCTGCACGCCCGGTTTGCTGTTCGATCAAGCGGATTTCCCGTTCACAGTATTCCTGACGGAAATTGAAATAGTCCTCTTCCCATGCGGGCACGTTGCGCCCGATCAGACGATAGGTATCCAGCGCTAGCTGATAGGCCTCGATGGCCTTGGCCCATTCGCGTCGATCCCGGGCCTGATCACCGCGTCGCAGCAACTGATAGGCATCGGCACGTTCCATGGTGCGCGGCGGAGCCTCCTCCGCGTATAGGGGAAGAACCAGGCACCAAATGAGCAGTAGACATGATAAGCGCTTCATGGAGGCAAAGCATAGCGAGCGATGTGATTGTGCGCAAGCAATCCTTCGAGGCCGCCTCAATGCACCATCATCGCGGGAATATCGGCGTGTGTCAGCACGTAGGTGGTGGTGCCGCCGAGTATCCATTGTCGAATGCGCCCGTGGCCATTGTCCCCCATCACAATCAGGTCAGCGCCCTGTTCTTCGGCATTGGCGATAATGGATTCCGCCGCATGGTCGTCTTCGCTCACCAAGCTGATGGCGCGACACTCATGCGCCGACGCCAAGTCCATCGCTTCGCGCGAGGCGGATTCCGCTTCTGCGACTTCTTTGCCTTCCGCCACCGTCAGGACGATCAGTTCCACGGACAGCGCCTGTGCCAGCTCAATTGCTTGATGCAAAGCCTTGCTGGCATAGTTGCTGCCGTCATAGGCCACCAACACCTTGGTCACCGGCTTGAATTGCGCCGGCACCACCATGCAGGCCTTGATGGATTGCCGGACCACCCGTTCGGCTGTGGAGCCGAGCGCATTGCCAATCAAGTCAGCGTGTACACCGCGCTGGCCCAGAATCATCAGTTCGGCGTGTGTTTCTTCATCTAGCAAAACGCGGGACGGATGGCCCATTCGCAGCGTGCCCTCGCCATCTACCCCGGCTTCCTGGCAGCGCTCATTGAAGGCGTCCACAATCGCGTTGCCCTTCTGTTCCAGCACTTCCCGGAATTGTTGCAGTTGGCTGCCGTAGGGCTGCGCCCCGATCCAACCCGAAATATCCGCCATCAGGGGACCTTCCAGCATGCGGGAGTCGAGGACATGGATGCCGGTGAGCTTGGCACTGAGCTTGCCGGCCAGCGAAATGCCGTACTCGCAGGCGGCACGACTATGCTGAGAACCGTCTGTACACACTTGAATCCGCTTAATCATGGGCTATACCTCCACCACTTGGATGAGCATTACAGCATGGTTTAGTTAATACCCGATTACAATGGGCTTGTGAACTCTTTTGTCGTCTTCGCCGGGCGCATCTCTGATTTTGTGCATTTGCGCAAAAAACCGTAAGTCAGGCATTCCTGCCTGACTTGAGCAAGGGGCGTACGTGCGTGGTTTCAGCGCTGCCCCTTGGTCTCTCCTGAATCC
>SLAD01000263.1 GCA_007126995.1 Kiritimatiellia bacterium
AACCCGGGATGCGCAGCCTGCCGCGCCTTGCGATGCGCATCCAACTGCTCGCCCAACTCGCGAATGCGCTCTTGCTGCTCGGGCGATGCGTCCGGGAAAGGGAAGGTCTCGAAGCAGCGGGAATTATTATAACGGGGATCGTTTCCTGCACCAAGTCTGCCTCCCGCTTGGAGTGCCCAGATAATATGGAGTCGGCTGCTTAGAACTCCTAAGATATGAGCATCATTATTGGCAAAAATAATACAGCCTTGATCCGGTAACACGGTGCCATCCACAAAAACGAAGAAGCGGTGCTTAGCGGTCATGGGTGTCACCATGAAGCGATCGAGGCCCGAAGTCGCATATCTCATTTTTTCACGAGACTTGGCAAATAGCCACCAGTGTTTGGCATAGGCGTCAGCATCTTTGCTGCGCCCAGTCTTTGCCTCTCGCTCGACTTTCACTGTCTCAACTATCCGCTGGTAAAGATTCGGATAGCGGCACAGAACATCCTTTTCAGATAAACCATGCAAGTCAATGATGTACATGTTCCGGATTCGGCCAGTAATATCTTTTCCATTAATTAGCGGACGTATTACAGGGCTTCCCATAGAGGGATCTTGTGCAATCAATGTCGTAGCTTCCTTCTCTGACAAAACAAAGCCAGCACCCATGAATGTAATTCCTCGATAGCTCAAATCTTGATTTGCTTCTAATTGCTCCGCCTCACTAACATTCGCCCCAATCGTTAAATCCGCGTGAATGACGCCGCTCTTTTCTTGTAGTACCACATCGTAGCCGTCGCCTTGGCTTTCGCTTTCGCGGGTGACTTTGGCGAGCACGCCGGTGTGTTCGCCACCGCTGGCGGTGGTCATGGCGATGCGTACGGCAGCGCCGTCTGCCGCGTCGACCCAGGGATGGTCGGGAATGGCGAACAGGAGCGAGAGCGGGGGCTTGGCGTTGAGATGTTTTTCGATGACGCGGCGATTGAAGGTTTGGCGCAGGCTGTTGGTGGTAACGAAGCCGAATCGTTGGATCGCGCCGGTGCGGGCGAGCTCGGCGGCGTGGTTCCACCAGTACATCACGAAGTCGCTGGATTCGCTGATATCCTTGTGGGTCTTGCGGACGGCCTCGGTGTAGCCGTCGCCCAGCGCTTGACGCATGGCAGCCGGACCGATGAAGGGCGGATTGCCGACAATGTAGTCGGTTTCCGGCCAAGCGGCGGGCTTGGGATTGAGGTAGCGCACGACGGGTACGCGGGCGGATTCGTCCGGGACCTCGCGCCCGGTGACGGGATGGGGTTTGGTGGTGCGTCCGTCCCAACGCGTGAGCGGTTGGTCGTCGTCGCCGGTGACGGGTTCGACCCCGTCATAATCGATTAAGGCGTCGCGGCATTCGATGTTGTGGAAGTCGCGAATGATGGGTTGGGGCGGTACAACTTTGCCGCGCGTACGGAAGTGCCATTGCAGGGTGCCGATCCACAGGACCAGTTCGGCGATGGCGGCGGCGCGGGGATTGATTTCGATACCGAGAAATTGGTGCGGGTCGACGGTTTCGCCGGGCATTTCCAGTGAACCTTGGCGCTCGCCGAATTGCCGTAAGAGGTCGAGCACCTCGCCTTCGATACGCTTGAAGTGTTCGAGCGTGACATACAGGAAGTTGCCCGAGCCGCAGGCGGGATCGAGCACGCGCGTGGAGCATAGTTTCCGGTGCCACTGTTTACATTCCGTCACTGCCTTCTTGAGATTGCCGGCGGTGGCATGGAGGATGGCGGCGGCGTGGACGGATTCCCATTCTGCCCGGATCGGGTCGATGATGGTGGGCATGACGAGCCGTTCGACATAGGCGCGCGGCGTGTAGTGGGCGCCCAGCTTGTGTCGTTCGACCGGATCCAAGGCCCGTTCCAGCAGGGTGCCGAAAATGGCGGGCTCGACATCGCCCCAATCGCAGAGAGCGGCTTCGATCAGGAGTAGGAGTTGATCGCGATTCAGGGGCAGGGCGGTGGACTCGGAGAAAAGGCCGCCATTGAATTGCAGGATATTGAGTCGCAGGCTGGTGGAGAAGCCGCCTTCATCCATGCGTTGCCAGAGTTCCTCGACCATGGGCGCGAAGTGTTCCGGCGTATCGCGCAGGCTTTGCAAGAGGCGGGTGAAGGCGTCGCGGCCCAACAGATTGACATCTTCGGCAAACATCGTGAACAGGCAACGCATCAGGAAACCGGCAACGACTTCCGCCGTGTGTCCGGCTTCTTCCAGTGATACCGCCAAGCGGGCCAGGCGATCCGCAATTTCGCGTGTGACGCGGGCGCTGCGGCGGGCGGGGTCGAGCGCGAGTGGTTCCAGCCAGATTTTGCGTAGCTGTTCGCGGATATGCGGATACTCGAGGTCGGCCAGCAGGATGCGGTGCGTGCCGGGTGCGGGGAAGGGGAGATAGGCGCCGCCGGTGCCGTCCCTTCACCCTCCTGATCCTTGTCTGCCATGGCAGGCAGGGTAGCAGAAGGCGAACAACGCAACAACATTTTGCCTCCATTTACATCTTCATCTCGCGCCCGCTCCAGCGGCTCCCCACACCGATCCCATCACGCAGCGGTAGGGCGAATCGTCCCCGATGAGCCGCGCAAATGCAACGACCACAAGCAGAAAGTGGTCATGTCGAGCTTGTCGAGACATCTCATTCCCCACCAGCAACCAACAGCCTTCCACCAGCAGAGCCTGTCAAAGCCTGACCTGCAGCATGGCGGGTATCGGGTAACCTTGGCTAGGCGCGAAGAGGGAGACCCCTCGACTTCGCTCGGGGTGACACTGTGGGCGATAAGCACTGGGTTTCGGTTCCATCACGCGCCCCCGCGATACTTAACATCGGCAAAAGGGCCGACAGACTTGACAGATATTGCTCATATACATATTGAAAATATGAGTGAGCCGAGATTCGAATGGGATCCCGACAAGAATGCGGAGAACCAAAGAAAGCATGACGTTTCATTTCGAGAGGCTGCCACAGCCTGATCATGAAAAAAGAATACGATTTCTCAAAGGCAAAGAAGAATCCTTACACCAAGCTATTCAAGCGGCCCGTGACTATTCGCTTGGACGATGAGGTGGCAACTATGAAGGGGCAAACACAGAGCAAGCCAGATGACCTGAAAGTTTTCATCTCTTCGCGTGAATCGAAATGTGATGAATGCGGGGAGGACCTGGGGAAGCGTGCTTGGATCATGTTGCACGGTGATAAGGGCGCTCTATGTCTCACCTGCGCGGACCTCGATCATCTGGTCTTCCTGCCGTCCGGCGATGCGGCGCTGACGAGGCGTGCAAGAAAGTATTCCCGGCTCTCGGCCGT
>SLAD01000154.1 GCA_007126995.1 Kiritimatiellia bacterium
AGCCTGCAAGGCGCTCGATGTCGACCCCAACGGCCCCTACGCGATTCAAGGATTCGGAAACGCCGGACAGTTCGCAGCCCTGCTACACGAGGAAGTGCTGGGCGGCGGCAAGCTCATCGCCGTCTCCGACACCAGTGGCGGAATTTATGTCGAAGACGGCATGGATCCGAAGGAGGTCGTCGAATTCAAGAAGAGCAACGGCAAGGTCAGCGGCTTCCCGGGCAGCAAAGCGATCAGTAACGAAGAGCTGCTTGAGCTGGACCTGAATGTGCTCTATCCGTCCGCGCTGGAAAACGTCATCACCGCCGAGAACGCCGGCAACATCAAGGCCAAGATCAGTTGCGAACTCGCCAACGGCCCGACCACGCCGGAAGCGGACGAAATCCTGTTCAAGAACGGCGTACACGTCATTCCCGACTTTCTCGCCAATGCCGGCGGCGTCACCGTCAGCTACTTCGAGCAAGTGCAGGGCACCTACAACTACTACTGGCCGCTGGAGGATATTCACCGCAGCCTCGACCAACACATGACGCAGGCTTACCACGAGGTACGCGCCATGCAGCAAGAGATGAACGTGCATCCGCGCCTAGCCGCCTATCTCGTGTCCGTCACCCGCGTCGCCGAAGCCGTCAAACTGCGCGGCTGGGTGTAACGGACAAACCAGTTCAGCGGGGCTCTCGGCCTACACGGTTTGGAGGTTATAGGCCGATCCTCTGCGGCCGGCGCGCGCCCGCACAGAAACGCCTCACGGCGTCCCTACAAACCTCCCTGCTGGTCGGGTCGCCGTAAGGCGATGGCTTTTCGCTCAAGAGGAACGGATTATAGCTGGACACCTCTCTCTTTCCACTATATCGGTGTCTTGGGATCGCTAGCGACCACCCCCGCAACAAGACGAATATGATGCGACGGCTCTACATAATCGCCTTCCTGATCGTTTGCGCGATCACGGAATCTTCCGCCCAGCGGGTGCGCGGACTAACCTTCGGCCCGATGGCGGAATTGCCGGACGAAGGGGTTTCCCTGCGCGTCTTTCGCAATGCGCAGCCCGTTGCACTGCCGCAGCCCACCGTATACCGCTATCGCTCGTCTGACGGCGTATCCCACGAGCGCTGTGCGCCGCGGGATCTCTGGTATCCGGGCATGTACCGCGGCCGCTGGGAAGACCCGGCCGGTAACGCACTGATCCTGGGCGTGGTCGGGAACATGTTCCCTCGCTCCTTGTCGCCGGATAGCCACGTCACGCGTGACACCTATGAACAGGCGTTCGCCGCTGCGGGCACGGAACCGCCATCGAACGTGGACGAGCTAATCGCGTGGGCGTCCATGTTTGCAGGCGCATCGGTCACCGGGGCGCCCCGCCCTGTCCGGTCCGGCCCACTCCTGCACAATGTCGCGGCGCTCGACTTCGATTCGCAAAATCCCACCCGACTAGGCTATGTCTTTCAATTCGGGAACAATCTGCACGGCGTGGACCCGTATCAGTGGTTCCTGGCGCTATTTGAGCTGGCAGAAGGCACGGATGCGACTGCGGCGGCGCAGGCTATCGAACGGGATTTTGTCAGTTCGCTGGCCACCACAGCCCGCGCGGCGGACCCGTCGGCGCAAGCCTCCCCCCGGTTCCAGCATCCCGAGATGGCCGAGGCCGAGCGCTCGGCGGCCTTTCTGGAAAGCCGCGAGCGAGCAATCAACAGTATCCGCGGACTGCGCGGCTGGTGGTTCGTCGAAACCCCAAGTTACGTGCTGGTGTCCGACCTCTCCGGCGGCAGACGCTCCTTTGTCCAACGCTTGCAGGAAGATCTCGAGGCCATGCGCGGCATCTATGAACACCTCTTTCCGCCACGCCGACCGATTGAGGCCGTCAGCTTGGTGCGCGTGTTCGGCGACAGCGACGATTACGTGAATTACGTCGGGCCCGAAAATCAGTGGACCGGGGGGATATGGATGCCTTCGAAACGCGAACTGGTGATTCGGCCCTTCGAATGGGGCAACGAACGGGAACGTCGCGAGCGGATCGCCCGCATCGTGTACCACGAGGCGTGGCATCAGTACCTGCATTATGCCTTCGACGGGCTACAAACATCTCCCTGGTTCAATGAAGGCCTCGCCACCTTTTTCGAAGGCGCCGATATTCGACGAGGCGACCTGCGGATGGACGAAGTGGAGCGGTACGCCGTGATGATGGAAACGTTGGCTCGCGCCGAAGAAATCAATCTGCCCAGCTTCTTGCGCTTAAGCTACGACCAATTTTACGGTCGCGGCGGTTACCCGGAACAAAACCGCTCGGCACACTACGCGATCGGCTGGGGACTACTCTATTATTTAATGAAGGCCGCGCCGCTCGATCCATCCAATGATTACGAACAGATTCCGGCGCGGTACGCCGACGCGCTCTGGGCAACCCGGAATCAAGCCGAAGCAACGAGTCGTGCCTTCGAAGGTGTCGACATGCAGGCGTTCCAGCAGCAGTTCCAAGATTTTTGGCTATCACCACGGCTCCGGCACGGTGCCCGCCGTAACAATGATCTGCTGTAGACTCATCGCCGTCTAGGCCGCATTCAGAATGGTCAGCAAATCCAGCTCGGCGTCGAAATCGAGGACGCTCTCGCCCGCCAGCACATGCCCCTGATCGATCAGAAACACGCCGGGCATTTGCAGCAGGCTGCCACCCTTCGCGCGCGGTGCGTCCCGCAGTTCACGACCGACCTGCCAACCCTCACGCATCATCTTGTGGTCGAGCAGACGGCTCAGCCGCATATTGCGCAACCCGGCCAGCCGGTAAAGCTGACGCGACTCATCTGTAAACCGCGGTACGTCGGCCATGCGGAAGTATTTGAAGAGTTTCGCGGCCTCGGCTTCTTCCGCCATGTGCACAAAGGCGATCGCCACTCCGCGCGCTTCGATTTTCTTGCGCATAGCGGCCACATCGCGCATGACGCGGCGACAAAACGGGCAACTGAGATGCCGCAGAAAGATCAGCAGCACCGGCGCCGCAGCGGATAATTCCCCGAAAGTCTGGCCATTCTGTGAGGTGTATTTATTCAACACACTGACGAATTCTTGTTTAGTCGATATTTTGCTCATAGTTATTTCCTCTCGATGCCCATGTTGTCGCGGGTGCTGCGTCATCCTGACAGTTTATCCGTGGTCCTTTTCCGCCGAAGGTTGATTCGGCCCGCGATAGCCGCTAAGCTTTGGCGGTACTGCCGAAAGGAAGGAAGGTTTGCGATGCGATTCAATCTCTATGCCCTGACAACACTACTCATCCTCTCGCTGCTCGGCCCGGCGCGCGCCTCAGCCGACGAGTTGCCCG
>SLAD01000082.1 GCA_007126995.1 Kiritimatiellia bacterium
AGTCCTTTGTTCGATGCTTCGAAGGCACCATGCAAACCGGGCGTACGGGGGAATATCCGATCACTAGGGCGCTGCAAGCAGAGCGGTCGCTGGCGCGCGAGGCACCAACGACCGCATCCACTGCAGATCCAACAGCCTGACTTGTTCAGGCAGGCCGTGATGCATCAACTTATCGCTCTTCGGAAGGATATTGACCACGGATATTGCCGTGGTAATAGCCACCCAACGAGTCGGCCGCGATGAACGCTTCCCCGACCGTTGCCGGGACACCCGTGTACACGTAGGTGCGACCGGTGTCACGGAAGACCAGTACCAGCTCTTCAGCGGCGCGGTCATAACCAACACTGCTAAAGACCGACGAATCCACGTCTGCCATTGTCAACGCTGGTGCCGCAACGGGCGCGTCCTGTGTCGCGGTCTGGGGGGCTTCGCCGCAGCCAGTCCAAATCAAAGCAGCCGACAGCATCGCAACGGGTAGCAAGAATTTCTTCATGCTCATAATTTACTCCTTACTCATAGTGACGATCACCCGCGAGGATGACCAAGTGCCTGTAACCAAACCGGAAGTGTATGCATCCGGATGCCCGCGCACAAGTGAATTCACGGATCAAGATACAGGTCGACGAACACGGGCAGGTGATCGGACGAAATCAGGCTTTTGGTCGGCTTCAAGGGGTGACCGGCTTTGGGCAGCCCCGCATGTGGGCCGTCCATGGGCGTGTAGTAGATCTCGCCGAACGGGTTGCGATCGGCCAGGGATGGGCTGACATAAATATAGTCGAGCCGGGAAATGAATTGAGCGTTGACGAAGGAATACGTGCCATAGCCGCCCGGCTGCGTCATGGGCACGCGCGACAACGGTAATTCGGCTTCGGCATAGCGGTCGTCCGGATAGCGCGCATAGAGCACCGGCCATTCAATATCGGCACCCAGGACATAGGAGTTCGGCAGCCAGTTCGTGTAAAAGTCGTAAAATTCCTCGCTGAACCCCGCCACCTGAGTTTGCGTAAAGAAATCGGCATTCAGATCACCGAGCATGACCCATTGCGTATGGGCGGGGTTTTCGCTGGCATAAGCGGCCATGTCTTCCACTATCCGCCGGGTCTCGACCGCGCGCCTGAACTGGGAAAGAACGTCATTCAAGGCCTTCTTATGCGCCGCCCAGACCACCAGCGGCTGGGCGGCATCCGGCACATCGATGACGGCGCGCAGGATACCGCGTGTCAGCTCGTTGGCATCGGGCGGTGTTGAGATTACTTCTGCCTCCAAGGGATAACGGCTGAAGAAGCCGACCCGCTGCGTCCCGCTAATCCCGGCGCTGGGCGCGAGTACCGTGTGCGGGTAACCCAAGTCCGTCGCCAATTGTTGCATGGTGACGAGCTGCGACTCGAACAGCTCCTGAAAGGCGACCACGTCGGCATCCATACGAATAAGGATGGCGCGCAGCGCATCATGGTCCGGGTCGCCCGGCTCCGCGATCCCGTCATACACATTCACCGAAGCGATGCGCAGCGGCACGCCATTCGTGTCCGTTGTTAGCGGCGTGCCATCCACCGTTCCTTGAATTACGATGTCGTCAATTTGCAGCACGCCGGTACCGCTGGTCGAGCGCGACTGATTTTGCCAGCCCGCGATGCGAAGCGTGAGGCGCTCGCTCGGCGTCGATGTCGTCACGGCCGTTTCCATTTCCACGACTTGCTCCGCGGGCAGATCCGTGGCGGCAACGTGCTGGTGATCGATCAGCAGGCTGACGGCGGACGGTCCCGCCTCATTGGCGCGGGCGCGATACTGCACGTTAGTGACCGTGAATGTTGTGCCGGGCACGGCCTCCAGCATGAAGATCAAGTATTGGCCGGAATATGGGGATGCCGTGTTGAATCCGCCGCTGAGTTGGGCGTACGGCACGCCCGAGCCCGTCCATTCGGCGGGGTTCTGCCAGGCAATGCCCGGCCGGCCGCTCGTGCGCGACACGTGCGATCCAATCACCTGCGGGTGCCGCAGATGCGGCACCACTTTGCCTCCGGTAAAGGCGTAGTAGGCCAACACGCCGTCGGCGAGGTTCGGGGTGTCGAAGCTGGCTAGCTCGGTATAACCGTAGCCGGTCGCATTGCGGGCGTAGGCCCGGTAGTAGATGCTGGTGCCGGGCGGAAGCTGATACGCCTGTGTTTCGAAGGTCCCCAGGGTTCCGCTTTCGGACACCAGAAACGCGCCGCCCGGCAGGGTGAAATCGGGATTTGTGCTCCACGCCACCCCGCGCTCCAGGATGGTGCTGCCGCCGCTTTCCGTCACCGTACCGCCCACCAGCGCCCTGTCCTGCACCATGTTGGTGGCCGTCGGCAGCACAACGGTCGGCACCGCCGTCGTCATCACCATCGACACAAATCCGCTGACTTGCACATTGTCAATGCGATATGCGCCGGACCCGCTGCTTTCACGGGTTTGATTCAGCCAGCCTTGCAGGTCGATGCGGGCGCTATCGAGATCGAACGCATCGGTGACCGTCGCCTGCACTTGGATCACCTCGAGGGCGGGCATGTTTTGGATATGTGCGGACGAGTCGTTCACGGAGACGCCAATCGCCGACGGGCCGGCCTGATTAGCCCGCGCCAGAAACGTCACGCCGGTGACGGAAAACAGCCAGCCATTCTCCGCCATTAAATTGATTTCGTAGCGTTTCGCGGACTGCTGGGATTTGGCGGTCCAGCCGTCCGCGCTCAAGTAGGGTTCCTCAGCGCCCATCGCTTGCCAATCGCTCGGATTCACCCATCCGTATGTCGTGCTGCCACTACCCGATAATTGCATCGCTTCGGCCTGGACGGCCGTGTGGCGAGCGGTCGGCAGGCGGGACTCGCCGGTGAAGTCGTAATAGGCGAGTACATCGTCAGTCAAGGTCGTGACGGCGGACAGGGTGGAGAGGGTGGTACCGGCCTCATTTACTGCATAGGCATAGTAGTAGATGGTTGTGCCCGGCGGTAAATCGTCCAGCGCCATGGTGAAGGTGCCGGCAGCAAATTCGCCGAACTCCTGCACGAAGGAACCCGACTCGAAGGGCACGAAATCCGGATCGGTGCTCCAGAGAAAGCCGCGCTCGGTGACCACGGCGCCACCCGATTGCGTGATGTTGGCCGTCAATACAGCGCTCGACTCGGTGTACGTCGTGGCGCTGCCGGGCCCGACACTAGGCGGGGCGACATAGTCGGCCGGAATCTCCTCCGTGGTGCCGCGCACCAAGATATCGTCGACCTCAAAACGCCCGCTCCCGCTTGCTTCACGGGAGCCATTCA
>SLAD01000027.1 GCA_007126995.1 Kiritimatiellia bacterium
ACATACGAGTCCAGCGCGCGCCGCACGACGACGCGGTCGGGCCGATCCACATTGGTGGGATTCGCGGCGCCCTGATGCGGAACCACTATAATCTGCGAGCGCAATTGGTCATCCCGCCACGCCTCGGCCAGTTGCTGCTGCCCCTCATACTGCATCGCGCCCGGGATCAGCATGGCAAAATCGCCATACACCACGCGCAAGGCCAAACCGTTGTTTTCAATAATGTGCCGCTCGACCGGACGTGGATCCGGCGCCAACACCTCGATCCGGAACGTCTGCCCATCCACGGTCTCTTCAAACAACACGTCGCCCGGCGCAGCCGTACGCGCGGTCAGCGCGCGCCCGGACCATTGATTGGCCCGCGTCGGACCGCGCGCCTGCAACATGGGCGCCAATGCCAGTCGGCGCGGCCATTGCTCGTTCCCCACCAGATCCTCGTACATGCGCTCGACCCGTTCAGCCGGATACCGGTGCTGAATGTGCGCAGCCGGTCCCAGCAACGCAGCAAACTCGTCGAAGGAAAGGTCCGCATGCAATCCGCCCAACATCGGCGGCAAGATCAATTCCGCTACCCGCATGTGGTCCAGAATATAGCCGGCGCCCGCCGCCCGTTCCGGCAGTGGCGAGGTGATGATCAGTCCGTCGAGTCGCCGGATCGCGGCATGCGAGAAGTACGGCAGGATGGTGCGAATGGCTTCATTGCGACGCCCGCGCTCATGCTCCACGAAACCGGTATCGACCAGAATCCGTTTTCCGGACGGTGACTCGACCAAGATGGAACTACCGTAGCCGACTGACAGAACCGTCACATGCAACCCTTCCGGTCGCGTGTCGCGCGGCGGCGCAATCCCCAACGGCAGCAAGACAATCGCAACCAGCACGCAAGCGAAACCCGTTGGGGCGTGTCGCTGTGTCCAGCCGCGCGTTGCGCAGGTTTCCTTGATCCACTTCCACAACGGCTTATGCCAGATGAACGCCGCAATGAAGGCGTAGTAGACCACGATTTCGATCACGCGCGGCCGTCGCACGAACGGATTCGGGAAGATCAGCGCACTGACATGCGCCAACCACAAGAAGAAGGACGCGAAGATCCAGTTGGCGGCATTCAACAGCAAGGTGATGTAGGGCCCCACAATTGGAATCAGACCCAGCAACCCGCCAATCGCGCCCAACTGCACCACCACACCGATCAGCGGAATCGCGATCAGGTTGGCGTACGCGCCGGCAAACGGCCAACGCGCAAAATAATACGCTGACAACGGCACCATCATGCCGATCTGAATTGCCACCTGCGCCGCAATAAAGGTGCTGACGCTTTCCGGCATCGCCGCAAAGGCGAATCGCTTGGATATCCCCCACCCCTGAGCGTCCATGCGCTTGGCAAATTGATAGGTCAATACACCAAAAATCAGCCAAGGCAGAATAAAGCCCAATGTGGTCACCAAATGCCAATTCACGATGCCGATCACCGTGGTGGCGGTAACGAAGACGACCACGACCAGGAACCGGTTGCCGCGCAAATGCGACAACATGTCATGCATCGGCACCGTGATCAGCGCCAGCGAGAGGATGGCCATGAAGGAAAGCGTGAAGGACGGATCGACCACGACCAACGGATTATGCACCAAGATCAGAAACGCCGCCACCGGCACACCAATCAAGACCGAGGACAACAACCCTTTATCCAGGTACGCCCAGGTCAACAGGAACAAGCTGTTCATAATCACCGCGCGCAGCGTGGAGGGCCGGGCCCCGGTGATAATGGCAAAGACGACCAAGGCAAAAATCACAAACGGCACGAAGACTTGTTTGGGGAATGTCATCAGCGCGAAGTTGGCGATGAACATGACCGTCAAGATGGTGACGTGCAGCCCCGACACCGCCAAGACGTGATTCACGCCGGCATGCCGGAAATCATCCGCAATCTGCGCTTCGCTGGCCCCCATCCCCAGTCGACTCGCCCACGGTCCCCGCTCCTCTTCGCCGGGGAACTGTGCGCCTTGCAATCCGTAACGCAGCCCTAAGGTGACACCGCCGAGAAAGGCGGATTGCGGATACGGCATGGTGCTCTTAAACAGCAACAGCACGCGGTCCCGCAGGTCGAGCGAGAAGGCCACCAGTCCATGCCCGGTGCGCGGCTCGTCCGCGCCCTCTGGACGTACCATCCGCATGGGCGGCGGTTGGCCGCGCGGCTGGAAGGGACTCATCAGACCATAGATATTGTAATTCTGCATGAACTGGCGGGCATTGAATCCGCCCGGGTTGGACGCCATACGCGCTACGGTCAAGTCGCCCTGAATTTGCACATCCGCGCCGTAGGCCGCGGTGCGCGCCAGCTTCGAATAGCCCTCCAAGTCGGGATGAATCGTTACCTGAATATCGCCCCCCTCAACCCGATAGAACGGACCGCCGGCGGGGAACTGGACGAAGGACGGCGTGATCATCAGCACGGTCTTGAAATCGTAAACGCGCGGATCGCTGGTGATGCGGCCCAACACGGTCACGGGCGACTGGGCCCGGGCCGGTCGCACGAAGGAGCCGATGTGATTGGAGATGCGATAGACGGCCACCGCTCCTTCGGCCGGACCGGCCACCAATTCGATGGCGTCAATGCGGTTGAAAGGCTGATCGACCACGTAATCGGTGCCGATCGGATCATCGGCCGCAATCGTGATGATTTCGCTGCGGATCGGCATAACGGCTTTGGTAAACTTCCAGCGCGCGTCCGCGTCCATCAGATACTGACCGTCGTCATCAATCACCGGCAAGCGCGCCGCCAATTCGCCCACCACGCGCACCTGCAAATCAGCCGCCAACTCCGCCGTCTTGTGCAGGCGGATCCGGCTGGTGTCGCTGAGTTCCACCGACTGCTCAAATTGCAGCGCGCCCGCGGCCAATTGGATTTCGCCAATCTGCAAGTCCGGCACGGTGTTGGCGCTGGTGTAGCGCCCGTAGCCAAACAGCACCGCGCCGATGGCGAGGATGGGCCATAAATAGCGTGAGTAGATGTGCGCACGCTCCTTGATGTTGTCCCCTTGCAGCAGCGCCCAGACGATGAGCAAGCCGGCCAAGCCCAGGGCCAGCGCCGCGCCGGCCTGAATCAATGGTAGCCAAACAGCGTCCAACGGCAGCAGCATCGCCAGCACGATGCCGCTGATGTACAAATAACAACCGCCAATAATCTTATTCTGCCATTTCATGACGCACGTCCAATTCGTAGATCACTTCGCTGTAATACGCCCGGTTCGAATCCCAAATCGCCGAGGCCTCGATATCGCCCCAC
>SLAD01000167.1 GCA_007126995.1 Kiritimatiellia bacterium
AATTCAAAAGCGAGCCGCTTAAATACGCAATACTTTATCGACTTAACGTAGATTAACAAAGGAGATCAGTATGAAATTAGAGTCGATCTGTTTACATGGCGGTACGCAGCCGGACCCGACCACCTCGTCCCGCGCGATTCCCGTCTATCGTACGACCGGTTTTCAGTTCCGCGACACGGAACACGCCGCGAATCTTTTCGCGCTGAAGGAGCTGGGCAACATCTATACCCGCTTGATGAATCCCACCACCGATGCGCTGGAAAAACGCGTGGCCCTGTTGGAAGGCGCGCATGAACTGGCCGGTTTGGGCGTTGCTTCGGGCACGTCCGCCGTGTTCTATGCCATCATCAACTTGGCGCAGGCGGGTGATAATATCATCTCGGCACGCAATCTCTATGGCGGCACCTACACGCAGTTCAATGATATCCTGCCCACGCTCGGCATCACGGTGAAGTTCGTCGACACGCAGGACCCGCAAAATGTGGCGGCGGCCATTGATGACAAGACCCGCGCGGTCTTTGTCGAAACGGTGTCGAACCCCGCGTTGGAGGTCACCGACCTGGCGGCGATCGCGGATATCGCGCATGCGTCCGATCTGCCGCTGTTGGTGGACTCGACTTTCTCCACGCCGTATCTGACCCGCCCGATTGAGCATGGTGCGGACATCGTCATCCATTCCCTCACCAAGTGGCTGGGCGGTCACGGTATCGGCATTGGTGGTCTCGTGGTGGATTCCGGCAAGTTCAAGTGGAACACCGGTCGCCATCCGCTATTCGATACGTCGGACACCTCTTATGGCGGCTTACGCTGGGGCCATGACCTACCCGAGATGCTGGCGCCCCTCGCCTACATTCTGCGCATGCGCACGGTTCCCCTCCGCAACCTGGGCGCGTGCATCGCACCCGACAATTCCTGGCAGTTCATTCAAGGCATCGAAACCTTGCCCTTGCGGATGGAACGCCATTGCGACAACGCTCTGAAGGTGGCGGAACACCTGAAGAGCCACGCACAGGTGGAGTGGGTGCGCTTCCCGGGCTTGAAGGACGATCCAGAGTACGCCAAGAACCAAAAGTATCTCGATGGCAAAGGGGGCGCGATGGTGGTCTTTGGCATCCAGGGCGGCAAGGAAGCCGGCGCCAAGTTCATCGAGGCCCTCAAAATGTTCTCGCACCTCGCCAACGTTGGTGACGCCAAGAGCCTGGCGATTCATCCGGCCACGACGACGCACTCGCAGCTCAACGAAGACCAGCAGCGCGATGCCGGCATTAGCCCAGGCATGGTGCGGCTGTCGGTCGGCATCGAGCATATCGACGATATTCTGGCTGACATCGATCAAGCCTTGCAAGCCGCGCAGGTTTAATTAACATGCACAGCTAGTTTATGCCCCGGATTCATCGCGGATGGATCCGGGGCGAACAAACTGGGAGGCTACTCGATCGTGTCTTATCATTCAGACGTCGGTAAAACGACAACGCAAATCTTTAAATTTGCCGAAGATCCGGCAGACCCCTTCGTATTTCAATCCGGCGAGAAGTTGCATGGCCTGCAACTCGCCTATGAAACCTACGGCGAGTTGTCGCCGGAAAAAGATAACGCGATTTTGGTCTTTCATGCCATGTCCGGCAGCGCCCATGCCGCCGGTCTGAACGCCACATTTGATGGCGCGGATGACCGCTGGACCAAGGATTGTCAGATCGGCTGGTGGGACAGCTTCATCGGCCCGGGCAAAGCGCTGGACACCCAAACCTTCTGTGTCATTTGCGCCAATTTCATCGGCGGGTGCTACGGCTCAACCGGACCCGCTTCCACCAACCCGGAAACGGGTAAACCGTTTGGTAGCGCCTTCCCGATGATGACGATCTCGGACATCGTCGACTCGCAAGTCTTGCTCCTGGATCACCTCGGAATCGATAAACTACACGCCGTGATCGGTCCCTCGATCGGCGGCATGTGCACCCTGAACTTCGCCACCCGTTTTCCGAATCGCGTGCGCCATGTCATTCCGATGTCCTCTGCGCTTTACGTCAGCACGTTGCAGCGCGTCCTCAACTTTGAACAGATTTTTGCGATTGAAGAAGACCCGGCGTTCAACGGCGGCGACTATTATGACGGCCCGCACCCGGAGAAGGGTTTGGCGTTGGCGCGCATGATTGCCCACAAGACCTACATCTCGTTGCATACCCTTGAGCGACGCGCCCGGGGCGAGATTGTGCGGCGTGAACCGAGTTTGCGCGCCTACGAGCTGACCAGTCCGGTCGAGTCCTACATGCTGCATCAGGGACAGAAGTTTGTGCAGCGCTTTGATGCGAACACGTATCTGAGAATTACGGCGGCCTGGCAGCACTATGATTTGCTGCACGATGCCGGCGCGCGCAGCTACAAGGAGCTCTTCCATCGCTGTCTGGAGCAGCGCGTGCTGGTTTTCAGCATCGATACCGATGTCTGCTACTATCCCGATGAACAGGTTGAGATGGTGAATCGCATCAAGGAAGCCGGCGTCATGTGCCAGCACATTACGGCGCACTCGGACAAAGGTCATGACGCCTTTCTGCTTGAGCCCGATCTCTTTGCGCCGCACATCGACTATCTTCTCAAGCAACGCTACAGTTGACGCTAAAGAGCGTGCTGAAAGATTTGTGGCACGTCGCAAGCGACGGCCCGGTTATAGGAGCTTTCTGTAGGGCGTCCGCTTGCGGATCGCCGGATGCAGCTCATGATTCAGAACAAATCCACACGCCCTAAAGCATGGACTTCCATGCGGGAATGCCGTATAGGTTTCGGCATGAAGAAACTACTCTCTCTCCTGTCGTTTTTTGCACTGGGCTGCGCCATCGCCTTAGCCGATGGCACCCTAAAAGACGGTCCGCACTTTGCTTATCCCACGGGCGGTGATGTACGCTATGAGCAAGCCGGTTTCGGCTGGCAAGTCACCTATGATCACGAGAACTACTGGTCGGTGGACCTCTCGATCACGCGCCAGACGGATAAACTCGATGATTTGGGTTTTCTCTCCGAACCGTTCGAGGATCGACTGGACTTGGAGTTGGTGGCGATCGCGCTGAGCGCACGACTGGATTATCCGATCTATGACTTCACGGTCTATGTGGGCGGCGGTTTCGGATACTATTGGATGCGGACAGATAATGGTCGCGCCAACCGATCAATTCAGGAGAACCTGGGCGCGTTGCCACCGGGCGTGAGTGACTGGCGAGTCGGCGCGGAGATCGACAACACCTTCGCCTATCACTGGGCGGCCGGACTCGAGTGGCGCTGGTCGCCAAGCTGGGAAGTCTTTGCCGAGTATCGCCGCGTCGCGCTGGAAAGCGAAATCGTCTACCGGATCAGGGAATCACGACCGCGCGCCGCCACCATCGACCGGCAAGAATTCCATACGCAGGAAAAATTTTCCTACGACCACGGGCTGATCCGTGTCGGCGTCAATTATCGTTTCTAATACAGCAGAATATTCATCCAGCGCTCGCCCGCGGTGCCGAGCGTCCACGCCCCACCGCGTCGTACGATGTGGCGACGCCCGTTCCGCCCTAATACCGCTTCGTCAACCGACAACACGTGGGCGCGATGCCGACCCATCGCCCGCACTTCCTCCGCTGTCGCTGTCCGCCCGATGAGCGGCACCCCGGCCTCGGACACCGTCAACACCACGGCCTCGCCGCGATGCGGTGGCCCCTGCCAAAGTAAGGGATAGCGCGTAAAATAGTCCGGCGTCTTGTCGCTACGCAATGCAATGGTGAAGGCGGGCGACAATGCTTGCAGATACTTCAACAAACTGAATTGCAGATCACTATCGCGCTCTCCGAAGATCGCCAACGGATCAATCCCGGTCAGGTTGAAACCGTGATAGGTGCCGTGCACAACCGGCAAATCCTGGGTGCGGTACCAGCTCAAGAAACGCTGATTTTTAACCACGCCGACCTCCAGATGCAAGTGCGCCCGCACCATGGGAAGTCCCGTGCTGGCAGTGTTTCCCATCACTCCTATCACTTGGCCGCGCTGTACGTTTTGCCCCTCCGACAGGCCCGGCTCTACACGGGCCAAGTGTGCATACAGCGTATAGATTTCGCCGACCGGATCGTCATGCAACAACACGATATAGATACCGTAGTTCGAATTGCCGGCGACCCGGTTGATGTACCCCACCCGCCCGTCTGCGACGGCATAGATTTGGTCCAAGGGCCGTCCTCTGCGGTCGCGTTGCATGGCGGCGATGTCGATCCCCATGTGAAAGGCCGGCAACAGACGGCCGCCAAAGGATCGCGTCCGGGTGGAACCGTATAGCGCGGACTCAATTCGTCCCGAAGCGGTTGGCTGAAAGACCTCTGTGGACTCCGTGTTCCATAGGTCACGCTGATCGGTAGGATACGTGTATTGGATCGGAGGCGGCCCCGCCGGCTCTTCCGGGACCGGGACGACCAACGCCGCATCGGCCGTTTCTTCGACCTCGTGGGGCGAACGGGTCAGCAACCACCGGAACAAGTAATAGTCGGCGATTAGCAGCGGAATAATCCACCACGCGTGACGCTTAAGAAAAGCCCACCACATGCTATTCGTCGTATACCGGGCAGCAGTCGGCGGAGGCCCATTGGCGCATAAAGGTGGCCAACTCAGACAGCGAGGGCGGTCGCGCGTTGCGGACATAGAAGCCGGATGCGCATACACCGCTGCCAATCGCTTCCGCCGGTCCCAGTCCCGCCAGCAAACCGCGACAAAAACCGGCATTAAAGGTATCGCCTGCTCCCGTAGTGAGCACGGGTGACGGCGTGTAAGGGCCTTCTAAATGATGCACGCCGGCTTCCCCGGCAACATAGGCGCTGCGCAGCGGATGGATGACCGCATACTTGATCTGCATCGCCTCGCGAATACGCAGTGCACGGTTACGCAAATCCATGTCGGCTTCACCCAGCAGGACCTGTTCGACCTGGGCCGACTCATGCTCATTCATGCCCAGGATCATGTCCGCCTGCGATTGCATGGAGGAAAGCAGATCCAACACTGCCCGAATATCTTCGGGCGTACGCTTGCGGGGATCGGCCAGATCGACAAAGAACCACGGGCGCCGCCTGGCTGCGTCCAACACCTCTTGCAGTCCCTTCAGAATCTCGTTCATGGCCGGTAACATCGTCCAGTTCACTGCCGCGATCATATCCAGTTGCTCAAGCAGAGCCATCAATTCGCCCGCCGACATTTGCGAGAGGAGATTAGACCAATTGACTTCCTCGAGATTCTGCATCTGCCCCATCAACAACTTTCCGTCGACGAATTCCAACGCATCGGTGGTCGCCGGATTGCTCATAGAGATCACGCGATCGCAGGCCGCCGCAAAATCGGCGAACACCGGATGCACTTCGGGAGCGCCGATGCAGCCGGCATAGGTAACGCGACAGCCAAGATGATGCAGGCCGTCCGCCATGATCGGGCCGTTCCCGCCCAGCTTAATCTGCTGCGGCACCAGCTCGATATTGGCGCTATAGCCGGCCGCCGCCTTGATCCGGTCCGCATACGCGGCCATCGAGTCCAGACGCTTGTACCGGTGGGTATCGAGGCGCGCGTCAACGACGTGTAAGATGGTGTCCAGAAAACCGTCAAAGCCGACAAAGATCTGGGGCTGCCCCTCCGCCTGATCGAGCTTATCCGCCGCTGCTTTTATTTGTTCCGTGGTTGTAATCGTTCCATCCTCCACTATATTGGTCCCTGCACATCGCCCCAAGCTGGGCTTACGCCGTTGAAATTTATTAAGGAGGGTATAAACCGATGGAACTCAAAACGCAAGATTCGCCTGTCATCGAGAAGACGAAAGAGCTGTGCTTGACGCTACTTGATCAGCCCAGTTTTCACCAAATCCGTGACTCCATTGAACGTTTTTCACAGGACGAAGCTGTCCGCGAACAATACAATCAGTTGTGCGACCGGCAGGAAATGCTGCAACAGAAAGACGGCCAAGGCCTGCCGATCAGCGACGAGGAAATCGAAGCCTTTGAGCGGGAACGGGACGAGCTGTTTGCCAATCCAATTGCCAAAGAGTTCATGGACGCGCAGCAAGCGCTGCACAAACTGCAACAGACGGTGGGCCAATACATCAGCAAAACCTTCAAGCTGGGCCGACTGCCTACCGACGACGATTTCGAAACAGGCTCGTGCGGCCCGAATTGTGGCTGTAGTGGCTAACGGCGCGAGAGCGTTTCCTTAATCGATGTCGCCATCGCCGGGCCGACGCCAGGGACCGACTGGATTTCCTCCAGACTCGCCCGCTTGAGCCGGGCGATGGATCCGAAATGCGAGAGTAGCAGCAGTTTACGCTTCTCGCCAATGCCGGGCACCTCGTCCAGGCGCGATTCCCGTAATCGCTTCATCCGCAGGCGGCGATGGTAGGTTAAGGCGAAGCGATGCGCCTCATCGCGAATCTGTTTGCACACCTTCAGCGCCGACGCGTCTTCTGGAAATAGTATCGGCTGATGCTGCGCCCCCTGCGACTCATACGCCATTTCCATGGGATAGATTTCTTCAAACTTCTTAGCCAACCCGATTGCCGGGAGGGATTGTAATCCCAGCGCGTCCAATTCGCGTCGCGCCGCCCGCAATTGCGTGATGCCGCCGTCCAGAATCACCAAGTCCGGCAAGGTCCCCTTTTCTCGCAGCACGCGACTGTACCGGCGTCGAATCACTTCCGCCATCATGCCGGGATCATCGCTACCCTTTATCGTCTTGATGCGAAACAGGCGATAGCGATTCCGCTGCGGCAGCCCATCAACCGCACTGACCATGCTGCCGACCGCAAAGGTGCCCGAGATGTTGGAAATGTCGTACGTTTCGATCACCGACGGCGGCTTGGGCAACCCCAGCGCCTGCTGCAATTGCAGCACGCCTGCCCTGCCCTCTTCCGTTTTCAGTTCCAGTGACTTCGCGCCGCGAATTCGGCGCTTCACGGCCTCCTGCAAGAGGAACAAGGTATCGCGCAGCGCGGCCGCCTGCTCGAAATCCTGATTCTCAGCCGCTCGCTCCATCGCCTTGCGAATACTGGCCAAACGCTCCGGTTGTTCGCCCCGCATGAAAGACAACGCCTCATCGACCCGCGCCCGGTAGGTTTCCTGATCAACGCGTCCTATGCACGGGGCGGAACAGAAACGGATCACATCGTTCATACAGTGTTTGTAATCGGCCGGACCCGGCACGGTCGGGCGACAGACACGCAAGCCGAACTCCTTCTCCACAAATTCTTTTGCTGTGTAAGCCGCCGCCGAGTTGGCGTACGGCCCGAAATAGATGGCCCCGTCCTCTTTTTTGATCCGGCAGGTGGTAAAGCGGGGAAACGGCTCTACGAGATCAATCCGCATCAACAGAAACCGTTTATCATCGCGAAAGAGCACATTATAGCGAGGTCGGTACTCCTTTATCAACCGCCCTTCCGTGATCGTGGCCTCAGCCTCATTGCGCAAGACGAGAATGTCGAAATCGGCGATACTGCGGATCAGGCCCCGCAGTTTGGGCTCCGCTGACCGCAGGGTGCCTTGGCGAAAATAGGAACGTACCCGGTTCCTTAGCGAGGAGGCCTTACCGACGTAAATGATCTTTCCCTGCTGATCCCGCATGAAATAGACCCCCGGTTTATCCGGCAGGGTCTGTAGCTTCCGTTTCACTTTTTCCGGCACTGACATGACGCGATAATACGTCGGGAAAGGTAGCCTAGCAAGCGACAGCCGAGGCCTCGCCCGCCAATATGATCAGCCAATATTTTTTGCCTATTTTCAAAGGATTGGTTGCCCCTGGGTTAGCCCCGAACAAGAACCGCCTTACGGCGGCCCTACGAGCGACCCGCTAAGGCCACGTGAAAGATTGCTATTCGGTTAGCAGCCTTCTAAATTATCCGCATGAGTGTTTTCTCTGATACTTCGCGGCCTGCCACGATCTTGATTGGGGTCTGTGGCGGGATTGCGGCCTATAAGACCGTCGAGGTGGTGAGTCAACTGCGCAAGGCGGGCCATGACGTGCATGTGCTGATGACGGCGTCCGCGTGTCGCTTTGTCACACCGCTGACCTTTGCCGCGGTGTCGGGGAATCGTGTCCTGACGGAATCCTTCCCTGAAGCGACTGGGGCTTCGTCCGACGCGCTCTATCCCCATCTCTATCCCGCCACACAGGCCGATGTGTTCGTCCTCATGCCCGCCACGGCGAACATGATGAGCTGTGTCGCGGAAGGCGCCGGACATGAAATTGTTTCCATGAGCGCGCTCTCCCTGCCCGCTTCCTGCCACCGCGTCTTTTGTCCGGCCATGAATGTCGAAATGTGGCAGCAACAAGTCGTGCAGGATAATGCTGCGCGTATGGCCGAGCGCGGCTGGGTACAGATTGGGCCCGACGAAGGCATTTTAGCCTGTGGCATGGAAGGGGAAGGTCGAATGGCTGAACCCGCAACCATTTTGGAGCAGCTTTCCACGTATTTGGCGGCGCGCGATGCCTTGGCGGGCAAGCGCGTCCTGATCCTGTCGGGGCCGACCCATGAATATTTGGATCCTGTCCGTTATATCGGTAACGCCAGCAGCGGCCGGATGGGCCGGGCGCTCGCGGAGGTAGCGGCCGATCGCGGCGCGCAGGTCCAGTTCATCACCGGCCCCGTCGACCAGAGCGTGCTGCCGCGTCGTTCAGGCATTTCCGTCCAGCGCGTAGTCAGTGCGGAATCGATGCTGGCGGCGGCCACGGATGCGTTTACCGAAGCGGACATCGTGATTTTTGCCGCCGCCGTGGCGGATTATCGCCCCAAAACGCAATTGCCCGAGAAGGGTGCAAAGCAATCGGGCGATTGGGCGCTGGAATTGACGGCCACGCCGGACATTGCCGCCACGCTGGCGGCAAAACGCCGTGCCGGTCAGCGCTTGATCGGTTTCGCGTTGCAGACGGGCGACGGCGTCGCGGAAGCGCAGGGTAAACTGTCGGCCAAGCATTTGGATGGCATCATCTTGAATCATCCCGAGGCGATGGGCAGCGAGGCGGGGACCTATACATTTATTCGCAAAGATGGCGCGCCGGAGCCGTGGGGACTCCTCAGCAAACCGGCTTGTGCTGCAAAACTTTGGGATCAGATTGCATCCACCAAAGGGGGCGAGCCGTGAACTTTTTGAGTCAAGTGTGGCGAACCTTCACCCGCATTCTGTGGGTCGTGGGCTGTCTCCTTACGTTCTTGGTGCTGTTCGAGCTGTTTCGCGTATTCATTTTTCTGTATGAGTTCAGTCCTGCCTGGGCTTGGGGCTACGTGGCGGTCTTGAGCCTGGCGTTGCTGGGCGGGCTTTTCTACGCGCTGCAGCAAAGTCGGCGCTATCCGCGACCGCTGATTCCCCCACCCTTGCCGCCGCTCAAGGAAGCCACCCACAATGAGCTGAAGCGGTACGCGACCTATTTGATCCGCTATCAACGGCGCTTGGCACGCAACCGGAATCTGAAGGAATCGGTCCGCACCACGTTGCTGGAAGAGGTCGAGGCGATGGATGCGCTGTTGCATCATCATCCCTTGAACGAAGACCTCAAACTTATCATTGATAAGAGTGAGCGGGAGGTGTTGCCGCTGGCTCAGGCCCAGTTGAAGGGCCAAGCGGAGCGGGAAATCCGGCGCAGCGTGCGGGACGTGATGCTGGGCGTCACGCTGAGCCCGTATCACAGCATCGATCTTCTGATTGTCCTGTACCGCAACTTTTCGATGGTCTTTCGTATCATGCGGGTCTACGAAACCAGCCCGGTGGTGCGCGCCCAATGGCGGATTGTGCGCGATGTGATGCGGGTGATGGCGACGGTGAACTTTCTATATGTCGGCCGCAATTTAATCGAGAACCTGTTCGCCTTCGTGCCGTGGGTGGGTCGGGTCGCGGACGACATCGGCCAGGGATTGGGCGCCGGTTTGTTCACGTCGGCCTGCGGGCACGCCGTGATCGATCGCTGTTCGTCCTATCATGAATGGGAAAAGGCGGCGGCCGTCGAATCGCTGGCCTCACAGTCGAAGGGGTTCATACGCGACGTGAAGAACATCTTTACGAAGGACGTGCTCCCGGACATCAAGAACCGCATTATTTCCGAAGCGCCGTCGGAGGCCGCCGAACAGCCGGGCTTCTGGGATAACTTGCAAACCGGGGTCAACAAAGCCTTCGATGCCACCTTGAAATCGCTCGGTTCTGTGTGGCCGAGTGCGGATGCTCCAAATTGGGCCGATGGCGCCGACGGCGTCGAACCGACGCCCGATGGCGTCCCGGCGATCAACGGGTCACTGCGCGAATTCTCGACGCGCCGACGCGCGGAAGCATCGAGAGCGCGGAGGTCCTACCAAGGGCAGCCCCGCCGCGGAATTCGCCGGGTAATGCATACTTTTGGCCAGCGCATCAAGTACTCGGTCGGGCTGGGACGCGAGGATTGAGCCGCATCGCGGCTTTGGCGCAGGATTACCTGTGCCCCTGAAGGCCCCCGAATCCACAGCAAAGCCGGGACGGGAGCACCAAATGGTTAAATGGCAGGGCTGCGATCGACCCCAAAGGGTTAGATATCCGGCGGAAAGCTCGGACATGGGCAGGAATGCCCATGTTCCCGCCAGTCGGAACAAGGACATTCCTGTCCTTGAAAAAATGCGGATTGTGCTATAGACGGCGGCGCGCCTCTTGTCTATAGTACGCGCCTTTTGAGACCGATGACGAAAGGATTTTGATTCACTGATGAGTAAATTGATACTGGGTTTGCCGAAGGGCAGCCTGCAAGAAACCACGTTTGAGATGTTGCGCAAGGCGGGCTGGAAGATTTCGTCCGGGTCCCGCTCCTATGTGCCCCGCGTGGACGACCCCGAAATTGAGGCGCGCCTGATTCGCGCCCAGGAAATCAGCCGTTACGTCGAAAATGGCCACTTGGATGCCGGCATGACCGGCCACGACTGGATCGTTGAGAATGGGTCTGATGTGGTCGAAGTCACCGAGCTTATTTATTCGAAGCAAGGGATGAACCCCGTTCGCTGGGTGTTGGCGGTGCCCAATGATTCGCCGATTCAGTCCGTCCAAGACCTCGCGGGTAAACGGATTGCCACCGAAGCGGTCGGCATCACGCGGCGCTACCTGCAGCAGCATGGCGTTGAAGCCGAGGTGGAATTTTCCTGGGGTGCGACCGAAGTGAAGGCGCCGGAACTGGTGGATGCGATCGTAGAAATCACCGAGACGGGCTCATCGCTGCGCGCAAATAACTTGCGTATTGTCGAAGACATCCTTACATCTACCACCCGGCTGATCGCCAGCAAGGAAGCGTGGGCGGACGAGTGGAAGCGTCGCAAGATCGAAAAACTCGCAATGATGCTCCAAGGCGTGCTGGCAGCGGACCGGAAAGTGTTGATTAAACTGAATGTGCGGGCGGGCGATTTGGATGCGGTGGCCAATCAATTGCCGTCCATGCATGCTCCCACCATCAATAATTTACGAACAGAGGGATGGTACTCGGTAGAATCTGTACTGGATGAAAGTGTGGTACGAGAAATTATCCCTGAATTAAAGGCCGCGGGTGCGGTTGATATCATTGAGTTAAGCTTGAATAAGGTTGTGCCATAAATCAGGGTGCGACCTGTTCAGGCATAACAATTTCAGACGTAAGGAAAAGTAATGGGTTCGATCAAGAAACAGCGTCGTCGGAAAATGGCTAAACATAAACGCCGCAAGCGTTTGAAGGCCGACCGACACAAGAAGAAATAGTTCGATCAGCTCCCCTGTATATCGCCCGCCCTTGCATTTTCGTGGCGGGCGATGGATACTTAGGCTCGCGCAAGAGGAGTCGTTAAGTAGTCAGGTAAGCATGAATCGAACGAGCGTCAAAACAGCCCAATCTTCTATCGGCCGCCTGGCACTCCTGAGCGCGCTGTTGTTGGCGGGTTGCCAATCAATTCGCCCCGCAGCCGACGAGCCGGAACCGAGCGATGACCCGATGGATCGGATCATCGAGGTTTCGGATACGGATCGGGCGCGTGCACGCGCATTGGCGGCTTTTGCGCAAGGCCAGATTCATGAACTGAATCGGCAAACGGAATGGGCCGTTACGGCGTATGAACGCGCGCTACTCGAGGACCCCACCGCGACGAACATTGCATATCGTCTCGCCATGTTGCTCGTTCGCATGGGCGAAGCGGAGCGAGCCATCG
>SLAD01000244.1 GCA_007126995.1 Kiritimatiellia bacterium
ATGGAAACCATGGGAATTACTGTTTGTGCAGTTGCGGGGGACGATAGCAATCGCGGCCCCTGCGGTCGAGGCGAATTCGGCGAAGACGGATGTTTGCTTGAATTTTCTGTCTTCTTGAAGTTTGACACATGGTTGTGTACACTATTGCGGTTCGTGATACTTGGAATTGAAGGCGTTTGGCCCTCGGGCTGATGAAACCGTGGCGGAAGGTGCAGATGAGGTGGGATAGCAGGCTCTGTGTTTGTGCGATACTTTTGTTTTCATCGCTGGTTAGCTATGCGGATGAGTTCCCCCGCCGGTTTGCCATTGAATCGGCATCCGAAGAGATTCTTCCTCAGATCGCGCTCATTGGTGATGGCCTCAGCTCGGTACATTCAGTGAGTTTCATCAATTGGGGAAGTGTTCAGACGAACGCGCCCGTAAACGGAGTCAACACATACGAACCCTTTCCCTCTAATTCATGGTGGGCGGCCTTCCTGGACGAGCTGGATGCGGCGGATCGGGGCCTGCTATGCACGCTTGAGCTGGGCGCTACGCCATGGGCTGTCGAGCGGGACACGAATATCATGGTGCAAAACCCTAAGACGGGGCTTCCGATGCCCGGCCTTGTGCGTATCCATCCGGAATACATAGATGCATGGAAGGACTTTGTGAAACACTTGCTGGAGATGACGCCTCAAATTACGCATCTACAGATTGAAAGCGAAGCCGAAAACGTGTGGGTGAACGCCTCCGGATATGTCGAGGTGCTTCGTCATGCATACGACGCCGTACAGGAATTCAACGCCGCCAATCCGGGACGCGATATCCAGGTGGCGGCTGCGGGCTTTAACCTGGCTGGCATATTACTGATTCTGGAAAATGAGCAGTATCAACAAGATCTCGAAGCTCTGATTGACGAGATCGTTGAGGCATATCCGGATCCCGTGGCTGGGGAAGTCATTGAGGCCATGTTCCCCGGAATGAACGAAAATACCCTGCTGGAGTTCTCCAGAAGACTGCACATCGTGATCGGGGTGCTGTCCCAGGAGGATCCGAATGATCCGAGCTTTGATATTCTCGCACTCCATCATGACCGCACCCGGACCTACGATACAGCGGGCACACTGACGGCATGGTACCGCGACCAAATGGCCAATGGTGTCCACGGCGCCTATGACCGGCCCATATGGGTGGACGATATGTCGAGTAATTATCATCCCGGGGATGGCTTCGGCATATCTCAGGAGGACCAGCAACTGCTGGACCTGCTGGACGCGGGAGATGAAGAAACGATCGCCGCTTACAACGCGCAGCAGCCGATCTGGCTGGTTCGAAAGGCGGTGGGCCATTTTGCGGGCGGCTTCGATCGTGTGAGCATTGCCTATGGTCATGATCTTCCGAACTACTTCATGCCGATCTGGCGCTACATGGGATTATTCTACACGAATCATATGCCCAAGCCGTCTTACTACACAACGCGCATTATGGTCGAGAAGCTGGATGGGTTCACGAACGTCGCCCAGATCGCTCAAGCGAACACCAACGATTACGTGTTTCAGTTTACCTTTGCCGCGAAGCCGGACGTGTTCGTGGCCTGGCGGGAAGACGGAAGCGGCGCTATCGATCTGAGTGCCCATGCTGCGGGCGATTCGCTGCTCGTGACCCATCTGGTGATGGAGACCACCGCTGAGGGGGACGCCATATGGCCGGATGATGGCTTGATGGTTCCGACGGACGACGTGCCCGTAGGCCCCGAGCCTGTCTTTTTAGAGGCCGGCCAAGTGTTGACGGTGACGGGCGCCGTCGTGACATCCCGGCCCTATGACGGGACGACGTTCGCGGAGATTACTGGCGCGGTCTTGTCGGGGACGAACGGAACGGAGGGGCTCGTGTTGGCCAATGCAACGACGGGCACCTTCGCGCAGGCCGGCGTCGGCACGAATATCCCCGTAACGACCTTTATGACGCTCGAAGGCGATGGCAGCGAGAATTACACGTTGATTCAGCCGACACTGACCGGTGATATTACGCTGGCAGAGTTGACGGTGACAGGCGCCGTTGTGACATCTCGTCCGTACGATGGGACGACATTGGCAGAGATTACCGGCGCGGCACTGTCAGGCGCGAACGAAATGGAGGGGATCACGTTGGCTAATGCAGCAACGGGAACCTTCACGCAGTCCAGCGTCGGCACGAACATCACTGTGACGACCTCCATGACGCTGGAGGGCGAAGGCGCGGAAAATTACCTGTTGACCCAGCCCGCTCTGACCGGAGATATCGCGCGGAAGGAGCTGACGGTGAATGTCACGAAAAAGTACGACGGGAACGCCGAAATCGACTCGGCTCAATGCAGTCTTGTCGGCGTTGTTGAAGAAGAGGATGTTTTCCTGGATATCCTGGAGGGAACCTACGATAGCGGGCCCGAGCCAATGATCGGCGGTTCAGTGACGGTGACGGATGGTCCAACATTGGGCGGGACCGCCGATCTTGGCAACTATACGGTGGCTACGCCGACGACGGGCGATATCACCCTTGCTGTGCCTGTGGCAGAGGTGTGGGTAGACACGAACTTCACGGATCAGACCTCCGGCTGGATGCTCACGAATTTCCCGACGATCCAGTCCGCCATCAATGGTGTCGCGGCTTCCGGCACGGTGTATGTGGCGGACGGACTTTATAGGGAGGATCTATCGATCCCTGGATCAAAGGACGGGGTGACACTCATCGCCATGGGAGGGGATGCGACCATCAAGGGGATCGAAACCCGACCGCTTCCTCCCTCGGAGAATCCTCCCGCGTTCAATATCGAGATTCTTGCACACGATGTGACCATTCAGGGTTTCGCTATTGAAAGTCCGGATATTCCAATCAACCACTACGCCGCCGGCCTGCTGGAGGGCGCACCCGGAGCGCAGATCCTGCATAACGAATTCCTTGCCGTGGGATCTGAAAACAGCCTTGCCGTGGTCGTGTTTACGCTGGGCAAGGATGTTGAGCCTGACATCGACATCTCCGGCTTGATGGTGGTCAGTAACGTATTCAGCAGTTCAGGTGCGCTCTCGTATGTGGGGGTGCTGGTGAATGAGGATGCCGCCGAGGAGCTGATCCGGATTGAGGACAACGCCTTCTCCGGGAATATCGAGACCGGGATCCAGTTGGAACGATCGAAAGCGATAATCAGCGGCAATCTGTTGTCCGGTAACGTTTCGGGAATCGGGATAGCGATACTGCAAGGGTATGGGAACGATCAGGGCGACATCGATGTCTTCGGGAATACGATGGCGAACTTTGATCATGGGTTGGTCTTGGGGCAGAGCACCGGCTCTCAAAAACTGGTCGACGTGCGGGCTGGAGAGAATGTCGTGGAAGGGAATACCGTAGGGATTCTAACCCGTCTGGCGTCAGATTCCGATGTCGAAATCGTAAACAACGAACTGGTGAACAACGCCGCCCAAGTGTGGCACAGCGCCGGTGCGGGGGGCTTGGACTTCGAGACCATTCTGGCGTCCAACCTCTTTGACCGCGCGGTGGTCGTGCGCGGGAGCGCCGTGAAGGTCCCGATTATCTTCAGCTCAATCCAGGCGGCCATTGATCATGCCACCTTGGAGGAGATTATCGATGTCATGCCGGGGATCTATCCTGAACGCATCGAGGTGAACAAGCGATTGACCCTCGTTGGCGATCCGGACGACCCCGAGCAGGTGATCATTGACGGTGGCGGAGAGGGAAACGTCGTACTGATCTTGCCAACGGCCGACGAAACGGAATTGAGTGGCTTTACGGTTCAAAACAGCGGCATGGATCTAGAGAATCCTCGGGCCGGGATCGTGCTCGCGGGCGTTTCCGACGTTTCTGTTATGGGTAATATCGTGCGCAGCAACATGAACGGCATCGCCCTAACGGCTCTCCCGAATTTTGAAGCGAACGATAACGTGATTCTTTCTAATACGATATCCGGAAATCTCGCTATCACGACCGATCCGGAATTTGCCGTGGAGCAAAGCTCCGGTGTTCTGATCGACCGCCTGCCAAATTCGACTCGGACGAACTCCGGCAATCGTATTGAAAACAATCAGATCAGCGGCTCAAGGGTAGGGATCTACTTGACCGAGGCCGCCTCCGATACCGTGGTGCATCTGAATCAGGTCTTTGAAAACATCCATCACGGCATCGAATTGAATAAAAGCGATGGCAATACGTTCACCGAAAACGAGATCTACAATAACGGCGTGATCGGTCAGGGGCTGGACCCCATGTACGATGACTCACCTGCCGCGCTCAACGCAGTCGGCGTGTGGATCGGCGGTGCCCGTGGCAATTCATTCATCTCCAACGAGGTGTATAATGTCGAGGCGTCCGGCGGACTTCAGGTGAAGGGTTTCCGGCTGTTCGATACGGACGGGCGCAATCCGACGGATAACAACCTCAACGCCAATCGAATTTATGGACACATGGAGGGCGACTCTCCGAATCTGGGGGGGGTCAAGAATTTCGGGTATGAATCCGCGACGCCCGAAGCGGTTAACGCGGTCAGCAATTGGTGGGGGCACCCGACCGGCCCGGCAAACGCCGTGCTAAACCCGTCGGGGGAGGGTGACGCGGTGACCACGAATGTCATGTTCTATCCGTGGTATATCGACGAAACCATGACGATGCTGTCTGAACAGGTCGCCATTACCGCGGGGCCGCAATCGCTGACCAATACGGCGTTTGAGTTGGCAAGTTTTACCGTGTCGGCGTCGGGTACTGGGCCGTTGCACTATCAATGGCAAAAGGATGGATTGAACATTGAGGGAGAAACGAACGCCACGTATGAAGTCGACGCGGTGGTTGTTGGCGATGCCGGTGATTATCGTTGTGTTGTCAGTAACCTGTTCAGCGCGGTGACCAGCGTGGTGGCGACACTGACGGTGGAGGCGGTTCCGCTGACGGTGACGGGTGCGACGGTGGCGCCGAAGCCGTATGACGGGACGACATTCGCGGAGATCACGGGAGCGGTGTTGTCGGGCACGAACGGGACGGAAGGACTCACGCTGACCAATGCGTCGACGGGCACCTTTGCGCAAGCGGACGTGGGGACAAACATTTTGGTGACGACGGCGATGACGCTTTCCGGCTCGGGGGTGGAGAATTACGTGCTGATTCAGCCCGAGCTGACCGGTGACATTCTGCCGAAAGAGCTGACGGTGACGGCCGACGATATCTCGAAGGGGTATCTGTTGACGTACACCTTCTTCGGCACGGAATTCAAGGTGAACGGATTGATTGGTTCGGATGCGGTCACGAACGTTACCTTGACCAGTGACGGCACCGCCGCTCAGGCTGAGCCGGGCGAGTACAGCATTCTGGCCAGCGCAGCACAGGGCTCGGGTCTGTCCAACTACGCCATTGATTACGTTGATGGGACGCTGACCGTGGTGCTTCCGATGATTGAGGAATTGGTGGCCATCCCCGATGGGAGCGGAGATTACTCTTTTGAGATTCCGGATGGTTATGCATTGGTCGATGTGGAAGGCGCCGATCTTTCCGTGATGTCTGATGGCGGTTTCAACTGGACCATACTGGTCGAGGGTGTGGACTATGAGATGGAGGGCGATTCCGTTCGTATACTAGTGGAAGGCAAAGGTGGGCTCGTGGTCCGCATTCGTCTGGGTGCCGCCACGCCGTAAAACGGTGGACTCCATCAATATTTTACAGCGCAATCGACTCTTCCGCGAAGCGTTTCCTTGAGCGTGGAGACAACCCTTGCCAACCAAACTCAATGCCGGTTGCGGTGATTCCCGGATCCTGCGGCAGCGAAACCCCGGTGGCTTTTGCACCGCCTTGCTTTTGTATTGACCATGCAGCTTGCTTTCGCCACCGTCAGTAGGTGAGTGGTTTTTCTCACTGAAAAATAAGTGTCGTGTGAGATATCCGCACAACACACCTAAGCTTGAAGGAGATAAGAATGAAGCAAGTGCCCCGGGTCAAGGATCTGTCTACGTTTGCTGCAGTTTTATTGGTGACCGCGTTTTCTCCTGGTATTCGCCACGAGGCCTTGGCCATGGGAGCGCGTACGCCCGCGCCAGCCCAGGGGAGCGAGAATCATGATGCTCCTCCGGTCATATCTCCCGCGGAACGTCCGGGGCCGGAGGCGATTAAGCGTTTTGCCGCTGATCAGGTTCACTTCCAGCCGCAAATTGTGCCGCGGATGGTGGATCTTGGCTTCGAGTTGGCTGAAATGCATTTGCTCTGGGGGGTAATAGAGCCCAATGCACCCGTCAACGGGGTCCATTCTTATCGTGGTGTCGATCGGCTAAATCCGCAGCAACGGCAGTTTTTGCGGGATATTTCCGCGACGGACCTGCAGCTTTCGCTTGTGATCGAGGCTGTCGGCAATGATTGGGCGTTCGAGTTCAGCGATAGGATAACTGTCCGGTCTCCGGTCAGTGGTAAGGAAGTGCCTGGATTCGTCCGACTGAAACCGGAACACCGCCAGTCCTGGCAGAACTTCATTACGCATCTGCTTACGAGCTTTCCGAACGTCCACTACATCCAGGTGGATAATGAGCCAGAGAATGTTTGGGTGAGCGGTGAGGGGTATGTAGAAGCATTGCGCCTTGCCTATGAAGCGGTGCAGGAGCATAACAGGCGCCATGGCAAGAACGTCCAGGTAATGGCTGCGGGGTTCGCATTGGGTCCGGACGTCGTCACGCTGCCGGAGCCGGTATTGCAGCATATTGTCAGAAATCACCCGCAGATCGATATCGACTGGATTCGTCGGCAGGTGAATTTGCCAGAGAATGTGCCATCCCGACAAGTGTTTCATACGTCCCAGAAGTTCCATGTGATCTTATCGGTTTTGCTGCAAAACAATCCGCCTTTCGACATTCTGACGATCCACAATGATTGGGCACGTTCGTTTGAAGAAGCGGAGCGTGTGATCAGCTGGTACAAACGATTGATGCAGCGGCAGGGGTATCAACGTCCTCTGTGGATTGATGATATGCATGCGGCCTATTACCCGAAGGTGCGGCCACGCGGCACGCCGGAGGACATACGCATTTATGAGGCGCTTTCTCGCGGCAATCAGGCCGCTATCCGGCGTTACAATGAGGCGCAACCGGAGTGGCTCGTGAAGAAGTCGGCATGGAATTTTGCGGCAGGTGCGGAGCGCGTGAAGATCGCGCCATTGGTAGATATGCCCTTTTATTTCATGCCGGAATGGCGGTATGCCGGGCTTTTTACGGAGGATTTTGAGCCCAAACCCTCCTATTACACGGCTAAGCTGCTTTTCCAAATGATTGACTATTTCAAAACCGTCACCAAGGTGAGGGGAGATATTTACCGATTTACGTTTGATCACAAGGATGATGTTTTCATTGCATGGCGGGAGCAAGGCCGGGAAACAATTGATGCCAGCCAGCAGTTGGGCGAAGGAAAGGTGCGAATCACCTATCTAATCAATCAACTGGATCGACGGGGAGAACCGGTGATTCGGCCTTCCATTCAGGTCCCAACTTCCCGGATTCCCTTGACCGAAGAACCCGTCTTTATTGAGCGGGTGCGCACGAGTCGCTAAAGCTTTGCTTGCAGTAAACGCCGGTATGGTTCCAAAAACACTTCCCGCACCGCCTCCCAGGTGTATTGGTCGCGTGCGGCGCGTAGTCCATTCGCGGACATTTGTGCCATGCGTGCGGGGTCGGCAGTGATGGTTTCCAGTCCGTCGGCGATTGCTTCTGGATCGGTTGCGTCCACAACGACCCCGCAGTCGGCCTCTCGCACAATTTCGGGCATATCTCCCGTGGTGCTTACCACTACGGGCACACCGCATGCCATCGACTCGAATAGTTTGGTCGGCGTTACGTGCCCGAAGGCTTCCTTGCCGTATAGCAGCAACGATACGTCGAGTGTTTCGTACAGCTCGGCCAGCTTCTCTACAGCGTATGCACCAGTGATATCCACTTGGTCACGTATGGGCATCAGCAGTTGGTCGAAGGTTGCCGCGTATCCATCAAAGACCTTGCCTGCGATACGCAAACGAAAAATCCGGGAATCGCTGGCTGCTGTCCGCCTTTTGCAGAGCTTGCGGAAACCGGCCACCACCTCCTCGTAACCATTGCCGGCATATACCGTGCCGAGGCGCCCGATATTCAACTGTACACCGGAAAACTGCCGGGGTTCGGCTCGCAACAGCGAACGATCCGGATAGGAGCCTGTTTGGGCAATACGCTCCACACCAGCGGCCTGAAAGGTTTCAAGCTGATGGGCGTTATGCACAAATACCTGATCATATCTGGCGGCGCAGCGCTTTTCGATGCGGTCCACGATCCGCGTGATCCAGTTGTAGCGGGTCGGCCAGAATCCAAGGAAATTATCCGGCTCGCAGATGTCCGCGACAGATCGCGTGCGCCCCCGTCGGGCGCAGATGAGTCCGACCGGGAGCATGGCAACATTCACAGCATGTATGATCTCGGGCGGATTTCTGCGTAGATGGCGGTACACAGCCTGATTGAATCTCAAATGATTGGGCGCATTGGCCGGTCCGCGGCTGACGTCGCCGGGGATGCGAAACCGAATCACCTCAATATCTGATATGGTCTCTTTTCCCGGTAAGTTACAGGACCGGTCCCACGCCAGCACGGTAACGTGACACCCCTCTTCCCGTAAGGCCCGCGCCTGCAGCAACACCCGGCGATACCAGCCATCATAGGGCATGAAACCAAGCGAGTACAGGAATGTGACGCGTTGATTATTCATGCAGGCACCCCAGCGGGGACATTGGATACGGCATGATATAAATCCACCATTTGGCTAATTGAGCGGTCATTGTTAAAGATCTCCTTTATATGTTCTCGCGCTGCAGCGCCCAGCCGGGAACGAAGAGCCGGTTCCTGAGTCAGCAGTATCATTTTCTCAACCAGCTCCTCCGAGGCACCGACCCGGAACAGCAGGCCGTTCTCCCCGTCCTTGATCAGCGCGACCACATCTTCTGCATCCGCAGCCACCACAGGTTGGGCCATGGACATGGCCTCGATCAGGAATACGGGCGAGCTTTCGGACCGGGAGGTGGATATCGCGCAATCAGCAGCCGTGATAAGTCGTTGAAGGTCGTCACGCCATCCCAGAAACCGAACCCGTTCCGCAATACCGAGCTCGGAAGCGAGCTGTTCGAGAGCAGGGCGGCGATCACCATCTCCTGCCAGGAGCACGACCGCCCGATCGAGTGGAGGTGTTGTCATCAGCGGAACCGCACGTAGCAAGACCTCGAATTGCTTGACCGTAACCAGCCTTCCCGCTGCCAAGCCGAGCCAGGTGTCGGGAGACAACCCTAATTCTTCGCGTACTTCTCGACGCATGGCTTCAGCCTCCGCGATGGGTTCCGGAATGGTCGTCACGTTGCGGATCAGGCATGAGTGTGGTTCCGAATATCCGCAGGCAAGCAGTTGGCGCAGAATTCCCGGTGAAACAGCCACGCGCGCTGCCGCGCGTCCCAACGTCCAATGATGGATCTTTCGCATCAAGTCACGTTTGGCAGGATTCGGAAATAGGTCGCGGAGCAGTTCTTCCTTATGGGTGTGGACTGAAATAACGTGGGGGACTCCCACGCGGGATGCGGCGATGCTGGCGAAGCGATTTGCGCGCAGTTGATGCGAATGGAGGATAGGGTTGCTGCCGCCGTCGCGCACGTCTTGCAAGAGGTTTTTCAGCGCGTTCAGGCGGGTCAAGGCCGTCCCGCTGGATGGCAGTATGATCGGAGCGAGATTTTCGGCGCGGGCTGCATCTGCTACGTCGCCCTCATACAGGCAGATCAGTTGCGCTTCGAGGTTGACTGCACGCAAGGCCTGAACGAGTTTACGCGTTACCAGGCTGGCACCGCAATGAAACCGCCCGTCGATCATATGTAGGATTTCAAGTGGCCGGGACATGGCAATGCGGCTCTCCTTTCAGGCGCGGCCGGTCTTCCATACCGCGAGACGCTGCCCGCGAATGGCATGCCACAAGCCCACCAATGATGCCGCATTAACCAGGCAGAAGTAAAATGGTATAGCCAGCAGGGCGCGTGCCCGGCCAATGCGTTCCAGTAACCAGCCGGTGCATGCTGCCGCATAGAACGCGAGCTGGCCGAAAAGCAAGAAGATGTAAAAAGGGTGAACGGTCGCGAGGACGATGTTAGATAGCAAGGCCAGTAGCGCGGGGACGCCGATTAACCATCTCAATACCTTGCGCAGCCAGACATGCAGGACAAAGCCTGGGTGCCGGGCGATACGGAGAAAGCGGTGCATTTCGAGCACCATGGTGAACCCGCGCACGGCGTTGCGTACCCGCACCCGCCACTCGGCACTGGCATGCGGGGCGGTGTCTTCCTCGAAGCAGGCACGTTCCTCGAATACAACCCTGTATCCGCAGTTCACGACATGCAGGGGCAGGACATGGTCGAATTCGAGATATCCCGGCAGGGGCAGAAAGAGTTCGCGCCGGATGGCCGTCATGGCGCCCGTAATGAACGCGTTGGAGAAAACGTCCGATTCGGCTTTCTTAAGCATGGTCTCATAGCGCCAGTAGATACCTTCCCCTTCGCCAGCCATGGACGCGCTAGGTATCAAACGGCGATTGCCATTGACGATGCCCACGTTCGGATCAGCAAAAGGGGCAACCAGCATGCGCAAGGCATCCGGGGCATAAATCGCGTTGGCATCGGTAATCAGGAGAATATCCGCCGAGGCCTCGGCCCCCAACTCGGAGAGCGTACGTATTTTCCCCTTTTGCTCGGTATTCCGCAGGAACCGGACGCCTTTTTCGGCAAAGCTGGCGGCAATTTCATCTGTCCTGTCCGTGCTGCAATCAGAGACAACCAGCATCTCAAGCTTGTTGGACGGATAATCCAGCGAGAGTGCGTTTTCGATTTTGCGGGCAATTACATGTTCCTCGTTATACGCGGGTATCAGCATCAATACCGAGGGCAATGCGTCGTCTGCCACCGGTACAGGCTGCGAGGGGCGGCGACAGGCCCCGATGAGAATCAACAAAGCAGGATAGAAGACGTAAACACTGCCGATCCAGATTGCAGAGCCCCAGAAAATGATATGTGCCGCGATCGTCATTCGGATTAGTGCGCGCCACGCGTGGAGGATACGACCGGGATGGTCCGCACCAGCAGTCGCAAATCAGTCCAAAAATTACAATTTTTGAGATAACGAAAATCGTGTTTCACCATGCCGCTCAACGAGCGGTTGTCATCGCGCGCTTTGACCTGCCATTCTCCAGTGATCCCAGGCTTCACTTGGCATCGCAGCGCATTGAGGTCCGGATAGGGGGCCACCATATGAGGAACAAGCGGGCGGGGGCCAACAAGACTCATATCTCCCTTGACTACATTCCATAGCTGCGGCAATTCATCGATGCTTGCCTTACGAATCACTTTGCCGATCCAAGATACGCGCGGGTCATTCTCCAGTTTGACAAGCACGCCTTCCGCTTCACTTTTCTGCAAGACGTTCATATCGATTCGATGGTCCTGGTCAACATACATAGAGCGCAACTTATAGCAGGGAAAGAGTCGCCCATTCAGTCCCACACGATCCTGATAAAAAAAACCGGGTCCTGAGGAGGTGAGCCGGATCAAAACCCATGCGATGGCAATAATCGGCGTCGCCAGTATCAAAAGTGGTACGCCCAGAGCAATATCGAGAATTCGTTTGCCCGTGCGGCGGTAGAACGTGGGTGTCAACCCTTGATCGAGCAATGCCAGCAATTCGGTCTCCAGTTGCTTGTGTTTTTCTTCCTCTGATAGTTCTTCCATGCCCCCAACCCGAACTTCCTAAGCCCGAAAACAGTAAAATAGGCCGCAGATTATGTGATTTAGAGGTCGCACGTCAAGCTCTCTATGACTCGTTGCCTCGGCTTGAAACTTTGCTGGAGAACTTCGGGAGTTTCCCTTATTGCTGGGAGTTTCCTCTTGCTTGCGATGCTGCACTGACTTACGCTCACACCCCGTGGGATCGAGCTTGTGTTAAATACGCAAGTAGGCCGTGCTATCGAGCGAGCATGCAGTAGAAGAGAATGTCATGAAGCAGTACCGACATACAATCACAATCGTGGGACTGGCCTTGTGCCCTTTTTTTTGGGGGGGCTGTGCTTCATGGAGGGGAGGGGAAAAAAGCCCGGAGGATATA
>SLAD01000183.1 GCA_007126995.1 Kiritimatiellia bacterium
CGCGGGTAAGCTCCTCGATCATCTCGATGGCGGACGGCAACTCAATCATCACCCCCAGCTCCGGGCGACTGTTGTGCGGCATGCCTTCTTCCCGCAATTGCTCGATACATTCATGCACCACTTCGCGGGCATGAATGAAGTCATCCAGCGACGAAATCAACGGGAACATGATGCGGATGGGCTGCGACGCGCCCGCCCGCAGCATGGCGCGAAGTTGTTGCGCGAATACGGGGCGGTTACGCAGCGAAAACCGAATGGCGCGTAGCCCTAAGAAGGGATTGGCCTCATCGTGTGCTGGGACATAAGACAGCGACTTGTCACCGCCTACATCCAGGGTCCGCAAGGTGATGGTACGCCCGCTCATCCGTTCAACCAACTTGCTGTAAATGCGAGTCTGCTCCTCCTCAGACGGAAAGTTGTCGCGAACGATGAAGGGAAACTCGCTGCGATAGAGGCCGACTCCTTCGGCCTTAAGGCGCGTCGCATGATTCAGATCGCTCAACAGATTGATATTGGCATACAGGCGCACCCGCACACCGTCGAGCGAGCGTGTTTCCGGCTCAACTTGAGGCTCAAGCAGCTCAATCCTGCGCTGCTCCTCGATCAGTTGGCCATAGGATTGCTGCACATCCTCGTCCGGGTCGATAAAGAGCGTGCCTTGCAAGGCGTCGATCAACAAGCTGCGATCCTCCGCCAGGCAGAGCAGTTGCTGGTCGTCAATCAGCACCGTCGGCAGGCGTAAGGAGCGCGCCAGAATGGAAACATGGGATGTGATGCTGCCACTCAGCAGCACCAGGCCGGCGGCCCGTTGTGCCGCGAGTTTCAATAGGGCGGAAGGCAACAATTCTTCCGCAACGATGATGCGGCCTTCGTAATCCGCTAAATCGGAATCGTGCGACATCAGATTCAGCAACAAGCGATGCCCCAAATCCTTCAAATCCAACACTTTCTCACGTAGACGAAGGTTGGTATTTTGCCCGAAAAGGTTGATATATTTGTGAATGATCTGTGAAACCGCTTTTTGAGGCGGAGTCCCGCTCTCAATCAGGCGCTCGACGGCACCGGAGAATTCCGCATCCTTCAAAATCAAGAGGTGGGCGCTGAAGATCAGGGAGGCGACATCGGACAATTCCTCTTCCATATCCCGCTGCAAGGCCGCCAACTGATCTTCGGTTTCCTTTAGCGCGCGGCGAAAATCGTCCATGGTTCGAGGAGTCGGGTCCTCGTCAAACGCCCGCAACGCTTCCTCATCTATGGTTCCGATCACGGAGCCCCGCCCCATGCACAGCCCTTCAGAAATGATTTTCCCGCGCACGAAGCGGGGTGCGACAAACGCTTCTTGATCGTCGCGTCCCTGCGTTTCGTGCATGGTCATCAGCAGATTGGCGTTTTCAATCGTCGTCGCCAACTGGCCGGCGATGGCGCGCAGCGCCTTTACATCATTTTCGTCGAAATAGTTTGGCTCAGGATCCTGTGCCACGAGCACGCCGACCCGTACGAGTCCGCGCAAAATGGGAACGGCGAGAAAGGCCTCGTACTGCTCTTCTTGAATGTTGGGGATGTACTTGAAAGAGGGATTTTTGGACCCTGTGCCCTCGCAGATCGGGCGCAGTTCCTTGAGTGCCAACCCGGTGATCCCTTCGCCCAATCTGAGGCGAACATTGCCAACGGCGCTGCTATCCAGTCCTTGCGTGGCGCGCAACACCAACTCCTGCGCCGATTCATCGAACAGATAGATCGAGCAGACCGCCGCCTTCATGTGCCAGGCGATGATACTGGTGGCGGTATCCAGAAAGTCGGTGAGGCTACTGCTGCGTTCGAACAAGCCCGCGAGCTCGGCGATATCGCAAATCAGATCAACATTGTCTTTAGAACGCATGGAATAAATTTCTTTCGAAATGATAAATCATTGGCAGCAGATCCTACTCTATGCTGATCCCTTATACAAGCGAGCGGCAGTCCAAACGGAACGCGGGCAGGCCGTGGTTAACGGGCCTGCCCGCGAAGCGCTTGAGCCGTTATGGTTTGTCAGGCCGAACCGGGCCGCTCGTGCGGCAGCAACTCGCCGCCGATAATGGAGGCGCCACCGTCGACATAAAGTACCTGGCCGCTGATTTGTTTGGCGTAGGGTCCCATCAAGAAGGCCGCTGCGTTGGCCACCTCGATCTTGTCCCGCTCGGGATCCCAGGGCAGCGGACTGATGCGGCTCCAGGTGTTGCCCAGCTCCTCGAAGCCGGGGATGGCGCCGGCCGCCTTCGTGCTCAACGGACCGGCGGATACCGCGTTCACCCGCATTAGGTCGCGACCATGCCGTCTGGCCAGTGCGCGTACGGTCGCCTCCAAGGCGGCCTTGTTCACGCCCATCCAGTTGTAATAAGCAAAGGCGAGCTGCGAGGCAAAGCTCAAGGTGACGATGCTGCCGCCTTCCGCCATTTGCGGTTGCGCATAGCGGGCGACGGTGGCGAGCGAGGCCGCACTAATATGAAACCCGTTCTTGAGATCCTCAATCGCGCTGGTATGGAATTCCGGTCCCAAACACGTTTTCGGATTGGCATAGGCGATCGAGTGAGTGACGCCGGCAATCGGGCCGATGTCCTCGAAGACTTGACGCACATCGTCCTCCACCGTCACATCGCAGTAACGTATATTGAGCCGATCCTTATCTTCTTGTGCCCAGCTCTTGTTGCGGTCAAAGAAGATCTTGCGCATGCGCTCGTTTTGCACCGTGTAGATGACGTTGCCGCCCCACTGCTCGACGACCTGGCCAATGGCGTAGGCAATCGAGTCGCAGTCCAGCAAACCCATCACGACGTAGGTTTTCCCTTTTTCAATCATGAAACGACTCCTTCCGGATGGTTTCTCTCTGGTTTCGCGGCGACCGCTTACATGAGGCTGCCGTAGCCGGCGCTGCCATAAATCGCATTGTCACCCAGCATCTCTTCGATACGAAGCAATTGATTGTACTTGGCGATGCGGTCCGTGCGGCTGAGCGATCCGGTCTTGATCTGGCCCGCGTTTGTGGCCACAGCGATGTCGGCGATGGTGACGTCCTCCGTCTCGCCGGAACGATGGCTGATTACGGCGGTGTAGCCCGCGCGCTTGGCCATTTCGATCGCGTCCAAGGTCTCGGTCAACGTACCGATCTGGTTCACTTTGACGAGGATCGAGTTGCCAACGCCCATGTCGATGCCCTTCTTGAGGAACTTGGTGTTCGTGACGAACAGGTCATCGCCCACCAGTTGGCAGCGATCGCCGATGGCGTCGGTCA
>SLAD01000354.1 GCA_007126995.1 Kiritimatiellia bacterium
GCGGTCGCGTACTGGTGCGGGCGTATGCGCGTCCAACGAACACCCCGGAAACGCATGAATATTTTAATCGGTTGTCGGCGCCCGCTGCGTATGGCTGGGAACTGCAAGTGGCGGCTTGGTATCGTCCCATCGATCCACCGCTGAATCCCGGCACCTTCGATTATGCCAACTTCCTGGTGCAAAGCGGTGTGGATACGCGGTTCCGCTGCCATGTATCCACCATCGACGTGCTGGAAGAGGGGCGGGGCCATCCCATGATGGCGTTGGCGCTGGCCGCAAAGACTTCATTTCTGGAGACCTTTCGGGAAACCGTGCGCGCGCCGGCCAGTCGCTTGACCTCGGCCGCCACCTTGGGCGCTCGTCGCGCGGTTGAAAATATCGATTATCGTGGTCAGGACTTAGCCACGACCTTGCGTCATGCCGGCGTCGGGCACGTCCTGGCCGTGTCTGGTCTGCACGTCAGCGTCATCGCGGTCATGTTGTTTGCGTTGTTCCGTTTAGCCGGCGCCAAGCCGAAAAGTTTTGTGCCGATTCTGATTCTGTTGCTGATTATGTTCGCCATGCTGACCGGCGCGCGGCCATCCAGCGTGCGGGCGGTGATCATGAACAGTGTCATCTTGATTACGCTGGCGTATTTCCGCAGCGATTTCCGCAGCGCCACGGTGATTGGCCTGTCGCTGTCGTCGGTCTTCATCTTGATGCGTAATCCGACGGTGCTGTTCGCGCCGAGCTTCTTGTTGTCCTACGGCGCTGTACTTTCACTGATTGTCATCGCGCCGCCGTTGGACCGCTTGATTTGTACATTGCGTGGCTTCTCGCTGATCTTTGCCGCTTTCTGGTTTGCCGCGCTGTTGCGTTTTGCCGGGTGGCATTTGCATGAGTTGGTGTATCCACCGAACCTGTTGGCGATGCTGGGTGTTTTGTGGCTACTGATCTCGATTGGCACGCGACTGAACCATAAATTCCCGGTGATCTGGGCGTTCAATCTGGAACGGATACCGCAGTTGGTGCGCCTATTCTTCGCGGCGCAACTGGCCATTCAATTTGGCATGATGATCCCGTTGTCTGCTTGGTTCTTTGGCCAGTTTCCGGTGGCGGGTGTATTGGTCAATCTAATCGCGATCCCGTTGGTTGGTGTATTGGTACAATTGGGCATGTTAACGGGATTGATTGGATTAATCCCCTGGATTGGGCCTTGGTTGACGATCCCATTTGGCGCCGCGACCGGGCTCACGGGCGAAAGCTTCATCATGTTGGCCTACATCGGTTCTTGGGTGTTCCCGTATCCGGCCACGCCCATGCCGTCGGCCCTATGGATGGGCGGTTACTACGGCGCGTTGGCGGCCTTCTTGGCTCTTGAGAGTAAGCGGATGAACCTGATTGGCTGGTTTTACACATTTGTGCCGCCGGGACCGAGTAGCACGATTCGGCGCTTTGCCATTCTGATTCCACTTGTGATGGTTTCGGCCCCCTTCATGCAGACCGCGCCGACGGAGCCGGAGTTGCGCGATATCCGCGTGTTGGCGGAAGGGCGCTACCCGATTGTGATGTTGACCGGACGGGATAATGCTACGCTGATCAATACGGGTGGCCGATTTGCGGGTGGTCGATTGGTGTTCGACAGTTTGCGCGGCGTGAACGCCACAGCGGTCGACACCTTGATCCTGCCTTCGGCCGATCCGCGCGCCGGCATTGCGGGCGCGGCTGAACTGGTCGAGCGCATGATCGTCTCTCGCGCTTTGCTTGGCACGTTGCCGGCACCGGACCAGACCCTGCCGGAAGCCTTGGGCGACGACTACCTGATTCGCCAGGCTGCCCGTGGCACGGGCTGGGCCGTCAATATTGAGCAGGGCTTCGAACTATTCCGCGAGCGCGCGGCCGAACATGGCACCGTGTTGGCCGAGCTTACCGACGAACGTCTGCCAAACTGGAGCAATGGCCGCTTGCAGATATTGCCCGCTCCCAGCGAAATGCCCGCCCGCTTTGCCAGCAGCGCACTGACGCCGGTGCTCTATGCTGAGCTGCACGGACTGGAGTGGGTGATCATCACCGACACTACGCCGGATGCATTGTTCGATGCTTTGGCCGATACCACTTCGTGCGATGTCCTGGTCGTGCCCAATCTCAGCAATTTTGCGACCTACGGTCGCTGGCTGCGCACCGCACTGCGCCGCCTGAGCCCACGACTGCTGATCATCGGCGGCGATTCTCCGGTGGAAATGTCGGAATTGGAAGGTTGGCTGCCGCCCGACGATGAGCGTGTGCTGATCCAAACCGGCGAGGAAGGTGCGATCATGATGCGACTGCGCGCCAACGGCGATACGCAGATCGAAACCTATCGCGGGGACACGCGACTCACCCTGCGACCGCGCGAAGCGGCGGAATAAGCGCTGCGGTTCAGCCGTTAGTGAAGGACGCTATGGCTCTCCTTGATATTCTCTATCGCGATGAGCACATCGTGGCCATCAATAAGCCCGATGCCCTGCTGGTACACCGCACGCGACTGGCCGGCGACACGGTGGCTGCGCTTCAGCTTTTGCGCGATCAGATCAACCGCGCCGTCTATCCAGCACACCGCCTGGATCGCGCCACCTCGGGGGTCCTGCTTTTTGCCTTGGACGCGGAGACGGCCGCACGTCTGACTACCGCATTCACGGAGCGACGCGTGCGGAAGCGGTATCGCGCCATTGTGCGCGGCATTACGCCGGAGCAGGGCGAGATTGATCATCCCATTATCGATCCCGATGACCCTGTGCCGCGTGAGGCCCAGAGTCAGTTCAAGCGCATTGAAACGGTGCGACTGGACGGGGAGGTTGAGGGGCGTCCGGCTCAGTATTCGCTGGTTGAGGTCGAACCGGTTACCGGGCGCCGCCATCAGATTCGGCGTCATTTGAAACATATTCATCACCCGATCATCGGCGATACCACGTATGGACGCGGCGCACACAATCGCTTCTTCCGTGATCGCTTCGGGGTCTATCGGTTACTGCTGCACGCGCGTTCACTCGAGCTGGCGCACCCGATCACCGGCGATCCGCTCAGGATCGAAGTCGACGAAACCGAGGAACGCACGTGGCGTCGCCTGCGGGAACGAACAGCCGAATGCTGGTCGACTGACGGGTAAGGGTGAGCCGCACATGATCGGTTCAGTTTCCCGGCTCATCCAGAGGATTCGCCCTGCCGCAGCGAGATGGGATCGGTGGGGCGAACCGTCCCGGTGAGCCGCTGGCGTCAGCGCGGGAATATGATTCGCACATGATCAGTTCACTATCACGGAAGAGCCGACTTTGCAGTGGTCAGAGCCGGAATAGATTTGTTAATGTCGACCCGATGAACATGCAAGAACGAATTATACGCTGGAGTCGGAGCACATCCACCACGCTGGAACAATTGCTGGCGGGCGCGATCATATTGGCGGTGATCCTGTTCGGCTTAGCCACCATCTTTGTAATGGCCGAGTTGGACTGGCAGAGTGCCGACACCTTCTATGAGCTGGTCTATCGCGTGCTACTGATGGTGATCGGGGTGGAGCTTGCGCGCACGCTGCTGACGCATGACCTCAATGCAATTTTGGAGCTGCTGGCTTTTGTGGTGGCGCGAAAAATGATGAAGCCGGATATTTCCTCGACCGATATCGTGCTGAGCGTGATCTCCTTTGTCGCCTTGCTGGCCGGCAAAAAGTATTTCCTGGGCGGTAAGATCACGCCCAAAGAAGAGCGCTTGACTTGAACTCGGAGCCGATGCTCCCTAGACTGCAGCGCGCTGGAAGATGGACGTTACGATGATGAGTGATCCCCACCAACCTGAAATAGACGTGAAGTATGTCGCCCATTTGGCGCGCATGCACCTTTCGGATGATGAGGCCGAGGTGTTTCAAGAGCAACTGGAGCACATCCTGGAGCATGTTCGCCAATTGAGCGATCTGGATGTCAGCGGAGTGGAACCGACGGCCCACGCCGTTCCGGTGCATAACGTGTTCCGGGAAGATGCCGTCGACGCCAGTCTCCCGCACGAACAGGCGATGGACAACGCGCCGCAGTCACGTCAGGGCCTCTTTGTGGTACCCCGGATTCTGGAGTAGTGATGGCGAAATTCGCGGATCATAACGAAACGTTCTCTTTGGCCGGCCTCCAGCAGGGCACGTTCAGCTCCGTCGAGTGGGTGACGGACTTGCTACAAAGAATCGAGCGCTCCGACAAAACCATTAACGCGTATATCTCGACAGATGGCGAGTGGGCCTTGGAACAGGCCAAAGCCGCCGATCAGCGGCGCGCTAGCGGCGAGGCTGGCCCCTTATGTGGAGCGCCGATTGGCGTCAAGGATGTGCTGAACGTGCAGGGGCAGCCGTGTCATTGCGCGTCACGCATATTGGAGGGCTACACCAGTCCGTATGACGCCACCGCCGTGTCGCGTCTGCGTGATCAAGGCGCCGTCTTATTGGGGCGCCTGAACATGGACGAGTTCGCGATGGGCTCGACCAATGAAAATTCCGCCTTCGGCGCCGTCCGTAATCCTTGGAATCCGGACTTTGTGCCGGGCGGGTCTAGCGGAGGTTCCGCCGCCGCCGTGGCCGCCGGCTCGGCGTGGGCGGCGCTGGGCACGGATACGGGTGGTTCCATCCGGCAACCGGCCTCGTTTTGTGGCCGCGTTGGACTCAAACCATCGTACGGCCGCGTCTCGCGTTTCGGACTCACCGCGTTTGCGTCGTCGCTCGATCAAATTGGTCCCATCACGCAGACGGTGTCGGATGCGGCTACGCTGTTGACGGCGTTGGCCGGTCATGATGCCAAAGACTCGACCTCGTTAAAACAAGCAGTGCCCGATTACAGCTCCGCACTTAAAGGAGATTTGCGTGGCATGCGATTGGGTTTGCCCAAGCAGTATTTTATCGAGGGCATGGATCAGGAAGTAGAGGCGGCGGTGCGCCAAGCGACGGAGCAATGCCGTGAGCTGGGCGCTGAGCTGGTCGAAGTCAGTCTGCCCCACACGGAGTACGCGATTGCGACCTACTACATCATCGCCACAGCCGAGGCCTCGGCCAATCTCGCTCGCTTTGACGGCGTCCGCTACGGGGCGCGCGAAGCCGGTAGCGATCCGCTTGATCAGTACGGCAAGACACGCGCCGCTTTCTTCGGCCCGGAAGTGAAACGCCGCATCATCCTCGGGACCTACGTCCTCAGTAGCGGATATCACGACGCCTATTATCTGCGCGCCCAGCAAGTGCGCACGTTGATCCGGCGCGACTTCGAGGACGCCTTTAAGCAATGCGATGCCTTGCTCACGCCGGTCGCGCCGACCACGGCCTATCGGATCGGGGAACGCACGGCCGATCCCATCCAGATGTATTTGGGCGACATTTTCACGGTCACCGCCAATTTAGCCGGCATCTGCGGGTTATCGGTACCTTGCGGCTTCTCCAGCGCTGATTTGCCGATCGGCTTACAGATATTGGGGCCCGCTTTCGGTGAAGAGACGATTTTGCGCGTTGGCCACGCCTATGAGCAGTCAACGGACTGGCATGTGCGGCGACCACCCTTGTGGGCAGGAACGGCATCATGAGTGACGCTTTCAAGGTCAGTATCGGTCTAGAGACCCACGTGCAATTGGACACGCGGTCCAAGATCTGGTGTGGCTGCGCCAACGTATTCGGTAGCGAGCCGAATACCGATGTGTGTCCCGTCTGTCTCGGTTATCCCGGTACCATGCCGGTGCTTAATCGCGAGGCGGTGCGGCTGACGGTCATGGCAGGCTTGATGCTGGGTTGCGAAATCAATCGCTACAGCAAGTTCGACCGCAAGAGCTACTTCTATCCGGACATGCCCAAGAACTATCAGATTTCGCAATATGACCTGCCGCTCTGCTTGGGTGGCGGCGTGGAAATCATGGTGGACGGTCAACCGAAAAACATCCGGCTCAATCGTATTCACTTGGAAGAGGACGTCGCCAAGAACAATCACTTCGAAGGGTTCAGCGGCGTCGATTTCAATCGGGCGGGGACACCATTGATGGAAATTGTTTCCGAGCCCGACCTGTCCTCGGCGGAAGAGGCCTTTGCCTACCTGCAGGCGCTTAAACAGATGCTGGTCTATGGCGGCATCAGCGAATGCAATCTGGAGCAGGGCAACATGCGGTGCGACATCAACTGCAGCGTGCGGCCTGCCGCACAAGAGCAGTTGGGCACCAAGACCGAGATCAAGAACATGAACACCTTTAAAGGGGTGCTGCGTTCGTTGACCTATGAGATTAAGCGGCAAATCGACGTGGTCAGCAGCGGTGGCCGGGTGGTGCAGGAGACGCGGCGCTGGGATGATGAAGCCGGTGTCACGCGCTCCATGCGTTCGAAAGAGGACGCGCATGACTATCGCTATTTCCCCGAACCGGACTTGATGCCGGTGGTGTTGAGCGAGCAGGAGATCGAAGGCTGGCGGGCGTCGTTGCCGGAGATGCCGACTACCCGCCGGCAGCGATTCGTAGACGAATACGGATTGCCGGACTATGATGCCGGGGTGTTGGTGGCCGACAAGGCGGTGGCCGATTTCTTTGAGGCGGTGGCGCGTGACGCAGGAAACCCGAAGGCGGCTTCGAACTGGATGATGACCGAGATGCTGCGCGTCCTTTCAGCGGACGATTTGGAGATTGCCGATATTAAGGTTACACCCGCTGCGCTTGCCGTACTGATCCGTTTGGTTGATGAAAAAGCCATCAATAATACCGGGGCCAAAGAGGTTTTTGCCGAGCTGGTGGCGAACGGCGGCGATCCGAAAGCCATCGTGGAAGCGAAAGGATTGGCACAAGTGAGTGATACGGGCGCACTGAACACCTGGGTGGAGGAGGCGATTGCGGCCCATCCCAATGTGGTGGACGATTATCGGGGTGGCAAGCGGGCGGCCTTACAGTTCCTGATGGGGCAGGTTATGCGGGCCAGTCAGGGAAAAGCGAATCCGCCAATGGTTTTGCAAGCTTTGCGCGATAAATTAGACTCATAGGATATGGATTTTGTCAAAATAGCCAGTTTGAGCTCGCGTATTGAGGCCGAGACCATCGGTCATGCGCTGGATCAGTATGACATCCCGCATCAGGTGAAGACCGATGACGCGGGCGGCATGCTGGTGCCGATGTTTCCGGGCGCATCCATCTGGGTCCCGTCGGACAAGGCGCAACTGGCCAAAAAACTGTTGTCCTGCATCGAACCCGGGGCCGACGCCGTTCAGCAAGCCGAAGACGAGCCCGATTCGGGCCAGTCGACCGCCGGATAGCCATGACGTCTGAACCGTTGTCTCAGTCCCCTGAACTTCAGCCCGGGGGGTACCGCGAACTGCTGCGTGTTGCGTGGCCGCTGATGATCAGCATGGGCTCGTTCACGCTGATGCAGTTCGTCGACCGGATGTTTCTGGCGTGGCACAGCCCGATCTCCATTCAAGCGGCGGTGCCAGCGGGAATCCTGCACTTCACCTTCGTCTGCGCGTTCATGGCGCTGGCGGGATTCTCGAACATGTTTGTGGCGCAATTCGAAGGGGCCGGCGATCCTGCCGGGTGTTCCCGTGCCACGGCACAATCGGTCTGGCTGGCGTTGATTTCATGGCCGATCATGCTGTTACTCATACCGGCGGGACAATTGGTTCTGCGTTCCAGCGGGCATCCTGCGGATGTTCTGGAGGAGGAGTTACTCTACTTCACGATCTTGATGTTGGGCAGCGTGGCGACGCCGCTGGGTGCGGCCATTAGTGGTTTCTTCACCGGCTTGGGCAACACGCGGATCGTCATGGTGGCCACCGTAATCGCGAATGCGATAAACGTGGTGCTGGATTATATCCTTATCTTCGGGCATGCCGGGTTTCCGGCGATGGGGATTCGCGGTGCGGCGTGGGCGTCGGTGATCTCCGCCTTTATCATGCCGCTGATCCTGTTCGTGTTGTACTTCGGGCCACGCTTTAATCAGCGCTATCGAACGCGATCCAATTTCCATTGGGACGGCCCGTTGTGTTGGCGGCTGGTTCGTTTCGGCACGCCGTCCGGCGTGCATATGGCGTTGGACGTGGCCTCCTTCGCGATCTTCATCCTGCTCACCGGCCGCATGGGCGCCGTCGCCTTGGCGGCCAGCAACATCGCGTTGAGTGTCAACATGTTGGCCTTCCTGCCGATGATCGGGATCGGCATCGCAGCATCGACCGTGGTCGGACAATATCAGGGTCGACAAGAGCCGCATCATGCTGAGCGCGCCGGATGGACGGCCTTCAAGATCGGCATCATCTATATGACCGTGATTGGACTCTCGTATGTCGTGTTTCCGGGCTTCTATCTCGGTTTCTTCACCGAACGATCCGGCGCCGAATTGTCCTTGGCCGAAATCTATCCCGTTGGCCGTGTGCTGATGATGATCATGGCCGTGTGGGGACTGACCGATGCCGCCAACCTGGCTTTGTCCGGAGCGCTCAAGGGGGCAGGGGACACACGCTTCGTCATGCTGTTTTCGCTGGTTATGGCGTGGGGCATGTTGGTGCCGGGACAGATCGTGCTGGTCTTTGTGCTGAATTATGGCGTGATTGCGGCTTGGATGTGGACCGCCTTCTACATCATGTTGATGGCTGTTGGCTTTACGTGGCGATTCCGGCAGGGTCGCTGGAAAACCATCGACATGCTGGGTACAGGGCAGGCTGTGCAGCCGAATCGACCCGGCGCAGAAGCCGTGCTGGTGGTCGACTGACTTCAGCCTGCCGGTTCTTGCTGGGTGAGGCAGTGCAAGGTCCCCAAGCCGAGGACCAAATCAACGGCATGAATACCGATTACCGGTCGGTCCGTAAACACGTCGGCGAGGATGCCGAGCGCGACGCGGTCCTGCGGATCGTTAAAGGTGGGCACCAATATCGCTGCGTTGCTGATATAGAAGTTTGCATAACTGGCCGGCAACCGGACGCCGTCATGATAAAGCGGGGCCGGCATCGGTAGTTCAATCACGGTGAGCGAAGTGGGCCTTGCGCGCGGCGATTTCTTGATCTTTACGCCTTGCAAACGTTCCCTGTTCTCTGCTAGCGCACGATAGTTCGCATCCTGCGGATCGCGCTCTTGCACCAGCACCACCGTCGTTTCATTCACAAAGCGGCAAATGTCGTCGACATGCCCGTGGGTGTCGTCGCCCACAATACCTTTGCCCAGCCAGATCGTTTGATGGACTCCGAAATATTGACGGAAGACCTGCTCGTAGTCTTCTGCCGAAAAACCGGGATTGCGCACTTGTTTCTTGGCGTCGAGCAGACATTCTTCAGTGGTCAGTAAGGTGCCACAGCCGTTGACATCAATTGCACCGCCTTCCAGTACGACCTGTCGCCCGTTGTATTCGGCGACTGTGCGATCTGTGCTGACATACTTGGCTGCACGCGCCGGAATGCCATTATCCTTTTGCCAGCGGGGGTATCGTGCCCAGGCATTGAACTTGAAGTCGACGATACGACGTTTTCCCGATGAGCGATCCACGCTGAAGATCGGGCCGTAGTCACGGGTCCAGCCGCGATTCGTTGCCCATGTTAAAAGTTGCACGCGGCCGAGATCGGCGCCGGCCCGCAACAGCACCTTCCGCGCGCGCGCCGCCTGCGTAGCGGAAGGAACAAGTATTCGTACCTGCTCATCGCGGGTCAGATAGCGCACGATCTCGCCATAGACCCATGGAATGACGGCCATTTTCCCAGGCCAATCGGAGCGATTATGCGGCCACGCAATCCAGGTGGCCTCGTGCGGGGCCCACTCGGCGGGCATCAGTAAGTCTAGTGCTTCGTCGGCGGGCATCAGGCTCAGTCCATGTGTAGTGCAGCCATTACTTGCTGTCGATGTTCAGGTCCCAGCAGCGTGTTTAAGTCGTGTCGCAGGAGGGGACGATAATGCTGCACCGAGTTTTGCCAATTGCGTTCCACGCCTTGGATAAAGAAGTCCTTGCGTTGCGCTGACTCGTCGCGGGCGCTCAAGGTCGCATAGTCTCGCGCGCTCGCTTCAGCCAAGGAGGTTTCAAAGCGCTCGCGATCCTGATTCAACCTGCGCAAATTGGCCTTCACGCGATCAAGTGCCTGTCGTTGCTCCGCTGTCAAGGAGCCCAGGCCATGGAACTGCTGTTCGACTAGGTTGAGTTGCCGTTCTCGGTCCATAGCCGACCCGGAGGCGCTATTCAGGGGTGACAGCGATTGTCGTACGATATCAATGAGCTCCTCGGTAGGGTTTTCGGGCTCGGCGGGGGCGCGGAAGCGTTCAACCGGATCCACGCCTTGATGCCAATGCCAACCGATCCAGCCCAATGCCAAAATCAACAACAATAGGATAAGTCTTTTCATGCGGAGTCCGTTCTATTTCCACCGTGCGGATAGATCGCCAAACGCATCGATCCGACGATCCCGCCAGAAGGGCCAAATCCTGCGAATGGCTTCGAGCCGGGTCAGATCGATATCCGCCACGATGATTTCCTCTTTGTCCACCGACGCTTCCGCCAGCACAACGCCCTGCGGGTCGCAAATGAACGATTGTCCCCAAAACTCAATGCCGCCTTTTCCGTCGGGCGCAGGCTCGAAACCCACGCGGTTCACGGCCGCCAAATAGACCCCGTTCGCAATGGCGTGCCCACGCTGAACAGTCCGCCAGGCGTCATGCTGGGCTTCGCCTTGCTCGGCCTTCTCTTCCGGTGACCAGCCGATTGCGGTGGGGTAGCAGAGCACCGAAGCGCCCTGCATCGCGGTGAGCCGGGCGGCCTCGGGAAACCATTGGTCCCAGCAGATCAGCGTGCCGATCGAACCCGCCGAGGTCCGAAACGACTTGAATCCCAGATCGCCGGGTGTGAAATAGAACTTCTCATAGAATCCCGGATCGTCCGGGATATGCATTTTGCGGTACAGTCCCAAGCAGGATCCGTCGCGTTCCAGCACCGCAATCGTATTGTGATAGATCCCCGGTGCGCGTTGCTCGAAGAACGGCATGATCACCACGACGCCGTTTGCCTTCGCGGCTGCGGCGACTTGCTGCACCGCAGGGCCATCGGCCGGTTCTGCGAGATCGAAAAGATCTGGGTCTTCCGTCTGGCAGAAATACGGGGTGGTGCACAGCTCGGGCAGGCACACGATATCCGCGCCCAGTTGGGCCGCCTCGGCAATCTTGGCCGCGAGATTGGGCTTTTGGGCGCAGGCAAGCTGAATCGCGGCGATGCGGGTTTGGGATTTGGCGGATGACGTCATACGCGCAGTCTAGTCGGACTGACCAACGAAATGCAAAAGTTTATCGCTCGAGATGCGCGCCGGAAATTGCATTGCCCGCGTGGATCGCTTTCGTTATGCTCGCGGCTCATTTTGACCCCCTTCATTAAGGATTTGGTGAACATGCGTATTTTGTCGGGCATACAGCCCACGGGTAAGCCCCATTTGGGCAACTATTTTGGTATGATGCGGCAGGCCATCGAGCTGCAGGAGCAGGGCGATGCCTATTATTTTATCGCCAATTATCACGCCCTGACGACGATTTCAGAGGCCGAGACGCTGCGCGCCAACACACAGGACGTGGCGCTGGATTTCCTGGCGTGTGGTCTGGATCCCGAAAAAACGGCTTTCTACCGCCAAAGCGATGTGCCGCAGGTGACGGAGCTGACCTGGATTCTGTCCTGCTTGGCGCCGATGGGGTTGTTGGAGCGGTGCCATTCCTATAAGGATAAGATCGCCCGCGGATTGACCGCTTCGCATGGTTTATTTTCGTATCCGGTCTTGATGGCCGCCGACATCTTGGCGGTACAGTCCAATGTGGTGCCGGTCGGGCGCGACCAGAAGCAACACATCGAGGTCACTCGTGATCTCGCCATCAAGTTCAATAACCAATACGGCGAGGTGTTCACTATTCCAGAACCTTCCATCCTGGAGGCGGGAGCGGTGGTGCCGGGGTTGGACGGCCAGAAGATGTCGAAGTCGTATGATAATACCATTGAAATTTTTGGTACCGCGAAGGCGGCCAAGAAGCAAATTATGCGGATCGTCACCGACAGCAAGCAGGTAGAGGA
>SLAD01000020.1 GCA_007126995.1 Kiritimatiellia bacterium
ATCGGCGGGCCTGGCTCCTCGGTTGGTCTTTGCCATCGCCACTGGCCTTCCACATGCCCCTGTAGGCCGCGCAGATCGGCCCGCAGCGATTGAACGGTCAATGCGTCCGACGACAGTTGAAGTGCGGCATAGGGGATCCGGGCCTGCAAGACCTCGGGCGCGTCCGGGTCGCGTAGCGGTCCGGTCAGGTTCACCGCCACTCCGATTTCTTGTACGAATAGGCGCGTGGACAGCCATTCGCCGCGGAGCAGATCGCGCAGACGAAACCGCACCAACACCTCGCGGGCAGTGAATGAGGGATGTTGGTCGGCCGGCGCCAAGAAGACCCGTACCCCCCGCACGACGATCCCCCAAGGCGGGACATAGCGCACACGCTGTATGGAAAGCGCAAGCCCGCTTTCCCCGGCTTGTTCGACAATCCTTTCCACCCAAGGTTTTGGGAAGCCCACGGTGCCCAAGTAGAGCAACGCCCCCAAAAGCAGGGCGACCGCCAGTTGCAGCATATGCCCGACAATCAGGCGCCAACGACGACGTACGTTTGCGGCGGCAGCTTGCGGCATGGATCACAGCTCCTCTGCGTCGACTGCGTCTGATGGGTCGTCGCGCTCTTCCGGATCACTCAGTGGCGTGAGCAGTGCAGTCGATAGATCCGCGTCCAAGAGGAAGAGGATTTCCTGCCCGCGGGTACGCGCAAACACGCGGCCGTCTTCCAACACGTCGCCGAGCAGCAAGGTGCGTCCGATACCGGCATCGGCCGTCAGACCAAGGGTCCATGCGGCCTGCGGCTGGTCGAGGCCGTAATTCGCCCAATCGTCCGGTCCATCCTCGACAAACGCCTCGGCGTGAAGCTGAAGCAAGCGCTGGACCGTCGGTTGGTCGGGAAAGACGGGTTGCTCGTCGCGACGCCACTGCCAAGAGTGATCGTCCACCACCTGCTCGATGTACCGCACATCGTCCGGCTGGAAGTCGAATAATTGGCGGTGGCGATAGTACAAGGGATTTGATATGGCCGCGCGCATCAGCTCATTGGTGACCTGGTATACGGTCGGTTCTTCATCCCGCTGAACCCAGATATACCCATCCTCCTCAATCTCCTCATAGAGCGTCAACTGTGTCGCCCGCTCGCGTCCGATCGCGGAGTCGGCGTCATCCATTCGGAATGTAATCTGAAAGGCCTCATCGATGGTGGCGAGCCGGTCGGCGAACACTTCCGGATCGTCAATAAAGCGCTCGATGCGTGCGGAGGTCCATTGTGAAATCATCTCGCTCACACGGCTATAATCGGCCACGGCCTGCAGGGGAGCGGTAATCAACCATTCACCTTCGGCTTGCTTCGCCATCACGAGGCGCTCATCTCCCGCTTCGATCACGACATGCCGAATACGTGCTCTCGGCATCGGCACGAGGGTGCGGTCTCTCAGGTTGCGCGAGCTCACCATAGCCGTCTCCAGCGCGGTTGCAGGGACCGCGAATACGGTCTCGCCGCCGCGTCGCCGTGCGTATACCCACTCGCTGTTTGCCTCGATCGGATTTCCAAGCAGGACGCTTTGCCCCGCTGCTTGCCCCTCCGTCCAAATCGTCACTTGCGTGGCTGAATCATCGAGGCCATAGACAGCGGCATCAGAAATGCTGTCAGCAATAAACTCGGTGATGCGCCATTCGAAGGCGCGGTCGATCCATTGCCGAACGACTGCGCCATCTGCCAGTGCGGCGGTTGGCTGTTGAATCCGCCAGACCCCATCCTCGAATTGTTGCACATGTAAAAAGCTGCCTGGCCGACGGACCTCGAAACGATAGGCGCGGCGCGGATCACCGTGGAACAAAATCCGGTCGCGGAGGGCAAGAACGGATTCCGGCCAAATATCCCAAAATGATGAGGGCACGGAAAAGATATCTTCGCCACCCTCGAACATGACATACACGTGATCGCCCAGCGGTGTGGCACGGCCAACCAGCAACCGATAGTGCCGGAGTTCGTCGCGCCACTCGATATAGGCGGAGGGCCGCTCGAGTCCGTAGTCATGCCGCGTCAGCCCCAGTTCCCGCCGGTCACGGGGCGTGATCACCGCACCGCGCGGCAGCGTCCGCAGCGCGGACAATATGCGGTCCATCTCCCCGGCGTTCGCGCGCGCACTGAGCGGGGCCATAATACGCCATTCGTCGTCGACCCGGCGGGCGCTGACGTGAAAATTCTCGCGCTCCATGATCAGCTCCTGTACCCGTTCAGGCCGTAACTGCAAGGCCCCAAGCCCAGCCACCCGGCGCTCGTCCAGGTCGGGAGCCCCGATCAGGAACCAATAGGCGCCGCCCGCGAAAAGCACCGCCAACAACAAGAAGAATGTAGTTCGGAACCTCATGATTTACCTCTTCGCCGGCTCCAGACCAGCAAACCACACAACGCTACGGCGCCGGGCAACGCGCCCAACACCCAAAGGTGTAGCCATCGTTGTTGTTGCTGGCTGAGAACGAGTCGTAACTCATCGATTTCGCGTGACGCAATCGTCATCAGTTCATCCCGATCCAGCAGCCAGTTCAACGAACGCATGAAGAGATCTTCGTCGCCGCCGGTAAGCGCGGCGTTGGACACGAATCCCGAATCGCCAAACACGACCAGCCGCGTGGAGCGGATCTGCACATCAATGCCGGGTACCGGCCCCCGCTCAACCGCCACCGCCAAGGGGATCGGGCCGGGTCGGTCGATGCCAGGATCGAAACGCACTGGGACCTGATCCGGATTGGTCTCCGCCCAGGAAGCGGCTGAACTTTGAGCCAGTACCGACACATGCGGCTTATCGGCTTGGTCCGCCGCCGGACGTTCCGTTTCATTGACCGGCAACACGGAGCGGGGATTATAGAAGACCGTCGTCAGGCCGCGCACCCCTGCGGTAATCGGATGGAGGCCATAGTCCGTCACAAAGATTTCGCGACCGGTCAGTGATCGACCGGGATCCATGATGACGTCATCCCCGAGAACTACGCCCCAGCGGCGTAACAGGGGTTCCAATCCCGTTCGCGTCATAGAATCGAGCAGGAGCATAACGCGGCCGCTACGTTCCAAGTAGTCGTTGATGAGGTCGAGTTCGGGCTGGGACAAGCGGCGCGTCGGTCCCGCGATCACCAACGCGGCCGCATCCTCCGGGATACCGTGCGCTTCCGACAACAAGAGGGTCTCCAGCTCGATGTTGTTCACCCGCATGCGATGCGCGATATCTGAGTACCCGACGAAT
>SLAD01000146.1 GCA_007126995.1 Kiritimatiellia bacterium
CGGATATCCGCGCCGGACAGGATACAATGCGGTTGCCACTGATTCCCTCTTTGGCACCGTTCGCCGGGCGGATCCCTCGACCCCCGAAGGCTGGCTGTTGTTCGGGCGCTATATCGATCTTGAAACCGGCAAACATGTTGCCCGTCTCCGTATGCGTGGCAGCGGTGTATCGGATGTTCCGCTAGCGCGCATCGAAGTCACCGCATCGGGCGGAGAAATAGAATTGGCGTCGAACACTTTGCTTCCCGAATTATTCTCGGATCCATCCGAATGGGTGGAAGTGATCTTGCCCTTTGAAGTTCCTGCCCCCGGAATTCCACGGGTAGAAACGCGCGTATATTATTTAGGAAACGGTCAAATCGATATTGACTACATTGATCTACAGCAAGCGCCCACGCAACCGCAAGGTTAGTGAATGGGTTGTCCTTACATCCAGTTACGTTTAAACGCTTGAACCCGCCTTAGGAAAACAACGGTCTGCGTCGAATGTCTGGTCGCTTCAAGTTGCACGCCGCCTGATCAGGCTGAGACGCGAATTGGCCGCCATACCCGACCCACCGCAATTACTGATTAGAATGGCGGAGAGAGGGGGATTCGAACCCCCGGTACGCCTTTTCAAGCGTACAACGGATTAGCAATCCGCCGCTTTAAACCACTCAGCCATCTCTCCGAAGGTTGCCTAACCATAGCGAAGGGCAGGGGACGGCGCAAGTGGAATGCTCGGCAAAACAGTTGAAGGGGCCTGTCTATGACGGCATAGTGTCGAGCGATGAATTGGAAAGACTTTTTTGACTCGATCGGCCTGAATGGCACGAAATGGCAGTGGCGCATCATGCGCTGGCAGAATGCCTGGGCCGATCGCCGCACGACCTTGCGTCAGCAGCGCGGACAAGTGACCTATCAGCACAAGTTCTGCTCCTGTGGTGCGCTGCTGGACCAAAATGAGAAGGAATGTCCGCATTGCGGCAAACGGGCCCCTTCCTGGCGGGCACAGGTGATGAAGCGGGCGGTTGGCCTAGTGGTTCCGTCGGCCTTGGCCGTTTCCAGCTCGCTCTTGATCGTCAACAGCATGTTCTTTCTGCTGATGGTGGCGATTGCGGGGGCCAGCGCGTTGGTTGCCCCGCCCGTCAATTTGTTGGCGGAAATGGGCGGCATGATTCCGGCCAGAATTCCGCACGGCGCTTTCCCCACATTCATCACCTACGGCTACTTGCACCTTGGCCTGATCCATTTCGGCTTCAATATGCTGGTGTTGTCGCAGGTCGGCCCGATGCTGGAACAGGAGATCGGCAAAGGCCGCTTCTTTTCGCTCTATACCCTGGCCTTGATCGGCGGCGGTGTAGCGCGCTATTTATACAGTGGGCCAGCCATGATGGTGCTGGTAGGGGCGTCCGGCGCCTTGTTCGGCCTGATCGGATTCGGCATTTCGTATGCGCAAGCGACCGGCGGCTACTCGGGCGAGGAAATGCGGAACTTTTTCGTGCGGTGGGCGATATACGGGTTCTTGTTCGGATTTCTGGTGGGGGCCGATAATGTGGCGCATTTGGGCGGATTTTTGGTCGGATTGGGGTTAGGGTTTCTGGTGGAGCGGGAACGGGTAAACCGTGACCGCTTCACGCCGGCATGGAATGGCTTGGCGGTGGTGTGCCTGATGGCGACGCTCGGCGCCTTCCTGTGGGTTTTGTGGCGACATATGAACGCGAGCTAGCTGCGCCCTGTCGATAGGCGCAAAAGGAGTGAAAGACATGATGCGGACTATACTATTGGCGCTGCTGGTGGCGGTGAGTGTGGCGGAGGCACGAACGCAAGACGTACGCGAGGCGATTGTGAAGGTCTATACCGTCCACAATGTGCCCGATTACTATAACCCATGGAACATGCGCGGGACCCAGTCGTCGACCGGATCCGGTGCGATCATCGAAGGGCGCCGGATTCTGACCAACGGCCACGTGGTGCGCGATCAGACGTTTGTTCAGGTGCGCCGGTTTGGCGAATCGCGTCGCTATCAAGCCCGTGTGGAATTTGTATCGCATCAAGCCGATCTGGCCATTTTGACGGTCGACGATCCGCATTTCTTTGACGAAGTGGAGCCGCTCACGTTCGGCCCGCTGCCCAACACGCAGGACGAGGTCAATGTCTACGGTTTCCCCATGGGCGGAGACACCCTCAGCATCACCAAAGGCGTGATCTCGCGTATTGAGCATCAAACCTATGCGCACAGCTCGGTCAATTTGTTGGCGGTGCAAATTGATGCCGCCATTAACCCCGGCAACAGCGGCGGTCCCGCCATCGTCAATGACGAGATCGTTGGTGTGGCGATGCAGGGGATCTCACAGGCCGACAACATCGGCTACATTGTCCCCGTTCCCGTTATCCAGCACTTCCTCGATGATATCGAAGACGGCGAACGGAGCGGCATCCCTAGTCTGGGCGTGGTGACGCAGCGAATGGAAAACCCGGACCTGCGCCGCCGCTACGGCATGGATGAGGAAGAATCAGGCGTGCTGCTGGTCCACGTGGTCTACGGCTCCTCGGCGGATGGTTTGCTCTCTGCCGGCGATGTGCTGCTAGCCGTGGAAGGAGAACCCATTGCTGATGATGGAACGATCGAGTTCAGGCCAAAAGAGCGCACGAGTTTTTCGTACTTCGTGCAACTCAACCAAGTTGGTGAGTCGGTCGAGTTGAAGGTACTGCGTGATGGCGAGCGCAAGACGCTGGATATTCCGCTGAAGTACCCCATGGAGCGTGATTGGTTGGTCCCGATGGAGGTCTACGACGACTTGCCGACCTATTACATCTACGGCGGGGTCGTGTTCGTGCCCTTAAACAAAAACTTGATGCGGATGTGGGGCGGCAATTGGTTTAACACCGCGCCGAAAGAGTTTGTGATCCATTTGTCCAACAACGTGGTGACCGATGAGCAAGACGAAGTCGTCGTGGCGCTGAAAGTGTTGGCGGCCGATGTGAATCAAGGTTACCACAACGAGATGCATTGGATCATTGAGTCGGTCGACGGCGAAAAAGTGCATAACTTGCGCCATCTGATCGAAGTGGTGGAGGCCGGCGCCGAGAATGAGTTCGTTGAATTCTTGAATCCGGGCGGCCGAAAGATTCTGCTCGATCGCAGCAAAGTGGCCGCGGAACAGGATCAAATCCTGGCCATCTACCGGATTCCGCAGGATCGCTCGGACGACCTGCTC
>SLAD01000400.1 GCA_007126995.1 Kiritimatiellia bacterium
CGCGATTGCCGATTCGGATACCCAGCTCCCGCGCCTTCATCAAAGCGGCAATGCGTTTCCAGGCGGCATCCGTAAGTTCTTCGTCGAGTTCTTCATCGATCGGGATCGGTTGCCCGATGGACAAAATCAGCCCCATATAGGTGTGGCGATAGGCGTTGCGGAACTGGTCTGGCGAGATCGGCTCGCCGTGAAGCGTGCCGGCAGCCTGCCGCTCCGCGGGGTCGCGCGCCTCTTCCGGGATCGACATATCCCAGGCAACAAACGCCAATACGATCAGTACAGTAAAGCCGATCCAAACAAACTTGTTCGCGATCAGCTTATTAAATTTGGTGATTACCATCGTCATGTCACATCGGTCCTCGGTTGGTTGGAAAAGCCCAGAGCATAGGCAGGGCAGGGGGGCAGGTCAATCGGGAACTCACGGTTTCCAGCGGTTATGGAGCCAAAAATACTGTTCCGGGCATTGCTGGATTATCTTCTCGATCATGCGATTGCACAAAGCCGTGTTCGCCAGCGTGTCGTCGCGATGGTCGCCGCTGCGCTGGAAATCCAGCGGTGGCCAGACGGTGACGTGATGACGCGTGGGGGATCGGCGCTGAATGTGAACCGGAATCACCGGGCTCGGATGTTTACGCCAAAACGCCGCCAGGCTGGTGAGGGTTTTGGCCGGTTGTCCGAAAAAGGGGATAAGCGGCGCCCCCGGTCGGGCCTGATCGAGCATGAAGGCGACCAACTCATTGCGTTCGAGCGCGGCCCGCACCTGTTTGAGCGCGGTGCCTGCCGGCTTGCGATAGATCGGGGTCCAGCCGATTTTGCGACGTAGCTCATCAATCAACTGATTCGCGCCGCCTTTGCCGATTTCCTTTACCAGACACGAGGTGGGGGCGGCAAAGCGGGTGCCGGCCCCTGCCATCACCTCCCAGTTTCCCATGTGTCCCGCAATCATATAGGCCCCGCGGCCTTGGGCCAGCGCGGCGCTAATGTGCTCAATGCCTTCATACGTCGTTTCGGCCAGCACGTCCGTGTCGACGGCACGCAAGGTTTCCATCGCCGTCAGAAAGAAATGCTTCCAGGCCGCCCGGCCGGTTGCCACCCGCTGAGCCACCGACCAGCGCTCGCCAAAGGCGATTGTGAGATTCTTGATAATCAGCCGTCGCCGCAACCGTAGCAGGTCAAAGCAGAGGATGGCCAGGACCCGCGCCATGCGCTCCAGCGTTTCCGGTCGACGTCGACTGAGCCAGTGGCCCAGCAATTTGATCACTCTGTACATTGCGGCTTTCCTCTGCTATTCGAGTCGGGATGTTAAGGCAGCAGCAGGCAATGTAAACCCTTATTGGAGCAAACAGGATTGGAACGCGGTCAAGTCATACGATCAGCCGGCGTAGTGGGTGGACTCACGCTGTGGAGTCGCGTGCTGGGGCTGGTTCGCGACATCCTGATGGCCAGTTTTTTCGGTACCGGCCTGGCGATGTCGGCCTTCGTGGTGGCCTTCACGATCCCGAATCTATTCCGTCGTTTGTTTGGTGAAGGCGCCATTTCTGCGGCCTTTATGCCTGTCTATATCGAGACCCGCGACCGCGACGGACCCGAACAAGCGTGGCTTCTGGCGCGACGGGTTTTGACGATTGTCGGGCTGTTTCTATCAGCCGTCGTGGTCGTGGGGATCATCGGCATCACGCTGTACCTGGCCCGGCCCGAGATCGGCGAGCGGGCGGGGATGATCCTGCCGCTGTTACGCATCATGCTGCCGTACACCGTTTTCATTTGCATGGGCGCATTGTGTATGGCCTTGCTCAACGCGCATCATTATTTTGCCATCTCGGCGTTCGCGCCCAGCTTGCTTAACCTCATTTGGATTGCCACGTTGGTGCTGATTTGCCCATGGGTTGGCGAAACCCCGGAAGAGCAAATCTATGCGGTCGCGTGGGCGGTATTTGGTGCGGGCTTAGTGCAGTGGGGCGTACAAATCCCGCAATTGCGGCGGCTCGGTTTCAAACCCGGCTGGCAAATCGAAACGCGCGATCCCAAGGTTCGGCGTGTATTCAGGTTGATGGGGCCGGCCTCGTTGGGGATGGCGATCACCCAAATCAATGTGCTGGTCGATCGCCTGATGGCGGTGTGGATTGGTCCGTGGGCGCCGGCGGCCTTGTTCTTCAGCGAGCGCCTAATCTATTTCCCGCAGGGGATCTTTGCCACCGCCCTCAGCACAGTGCTGCTGCCGGTCTTTTCGCGCCAAGCAGCCCAGATCAATCACTCGCATATGCTGCAGACGATCAATCACGCTTTGCGGAACTTGCTGTATGTGATGATTCCGGCGGCGGTCGGCTTGTTTGTGCTGGCGGGACCGATCGTGCATATGATCTTTGCACGCGGCGCGTTTGGTGACGCGTCCACCACCTTCACCGCGCGGGCGCTGATGTTCTATGCTCCCGGGCTGTTGATCTTCAGCCTCAGTAAAGTCTTTGTGCCGGTCTTCTATGCCCTGCAGGACACCCGTACGCCGGTCATCGTCGCCTTCTGGACGGTGCTCTTAAAGATTGCCTTGAGTCTGCTCTTTATCCTGACCTGGCCTGAGTATTGGAAACATGCAGGCTTGGCGCTGGCGACGGTGATCGGCGAAACCATCAATGGCGGTGTGCTGGCGTGGCTATTGCACCGTCGCCTCGGCTCGCCGGGCTGGCGGGAGATTGGATACAGCGCGGGACGCTGCCTGGCGGCGGCGCTGGGTATGGGCGTGATCGCGTGGAGCGCGCACCGCTGGCTGGCGGAATGGCTGCCGCAGGTCATCCGTCCGGCCGGCTTGGCGCAGGCCGGCGCTGTACTCACGGCGATCGGGCTGGCGGTGGCGGCCTACGGGCTGTTCACTTGGCTGCTGGGTTCGCCCGAAATAAAGAGCGTGAAGGACGCCTTGGCCCGCAAGCTGGCACGCCAACCTTCGCCGTAATAGCCATTGAACTGTGCGCCGGATTACAGTACATCGAAAGCCATGACAACGCGGACTGGAGAACTGGAAACTCGCATCACCGAGGCGATGGTCAAATTCGAGCGCGAATACATGGGCCGCGGACCGACGGAGGCGCGCACGTATTTGATCGATGATATGGTGTTGGTCCGCCTGAAGGGGATTATTACCCGTGCCGAACACCACTTGGCCTCCGCTGACCCCACCGGGCGCGGCCGCGAGCTTGTCAAGCAGA
>SLAD01000099.1 GCA_007126995.1 Kiritimatiellia bacterium
CTACGATGCCGCCATGCCGAAGGTCGTCAAAAAGAATAGTGCCCGTCCAGCGAACGCGTCCCCGAACGAGCCCGATCGCATTACCGGTTCGGTGGAACGCGTGACGTTCCATAGCGAAGAAACGGGATTCGCCGTGCTCAAAGTGAAGGTTCGCGGTCACCGCGAACTGGTGGCGGTGGTCGGCACGGTTCCGAACATCAGCGCGGGCGAATGGCTGGAAGCGGAAGGCCGCTGGCACATCGACCCGAAACACGGTCAACAATTCAAGGCGGATCGCCTGCGCACCACGCAACCGGATTCATTGGAAGGAATCGAAAAGTATTTGGGCTCCGGTCTGATCAAAGGCATCGGCCCGGTCTACGCCGAAAAATTGGTTAAGGCCTTCGGGAAAGAGGTCTTCGATGTGATCGATAATCGCTCCGCTCTGCTCCTCAAAGTCGACGGCATCGGCGCAACCCGACGCAACGCAATCAAGGAGGCCTGGGCCGAGCACAAGGTGGTGCGCGAAATCATGACCTTCCTGCTCAGCCATGGCGTCAGCACGGCGCGCGCCTTCCGTATCTATAAGACTTACGGAGAAAAGGCGATCGAACAGGTGATGTCCGATCCCTACTGCTTGGCGCGGGATATTCGAGGAATTGGATTCAAGACCGCCGATCATATTGCGCAGCAGTTGGGCATTGATCGCTTATCCGACCTACGCGCCCGCGCCGGCGTGGAATATGTGCTGGGCGAGCTCACGCAGGACGGTCACTGCGCGTATCCGCGCACCGCATTGACTGAGGAGACGGTCAAGATACTGGATATCCCGGAAGACATTGTTGATCGGGCTATCGCCCACGGGGTTGAACAAACGCGTTTGGTTGAGGAGCCGGACCGGCACGGCGAGCCATTGATTTATCTGCGCGCACTGCATATCGCGGAAACCGGTGTGGCACAACTCATGCAAGGTCTTGCCGGCGGGCGCCACCCCTGCCCCGCCATCGATATCGATAAAGCGTTGACCTGGGTGCAAGAAAAGGTGGGTCTGGAATTAGCGCCATCACAATGCGACGCCATTCGCCAAGCCATTCAGCGCAAGGTGATGATCATTACCGGCGGTCCCGGCGTCGGCAAGACAACGATTGTGAATTCGATCCTGAAGATTTTCCGGGCCAAGAAATTGCGTGTGACCTTGTGCGCGCCGACCGGTCGCGCCGCCAAGCGAATGAGCGAGACCACCGGATTGACGGCCAAAACCATTCACCGCTTATTGGAGTTCGACCCCGCGACCGGCCAGTTCAAGCACAACGAGCAACGCGCGTTGGCGACCGATGTGCTAGTGATTGACGAGGCCAGTATGATCGATATCACGCTTTCCTATCAGTTGCTCAAGGCGGTGCCTTTGCGAGCCGCCGTGATTTGGGTGGGTGACATCGACCAGCTACCCTCCGTCGGTCCGGGCACGGTGCTGCGCGATTTGATTGATAGCGGCCAGTTCGGCGTGGCCCGACTCACCGAGGTCTTTCGCCAAGCAGCCGAGAGCGCGATCATCACCAATGCGCACCGCGTCAACCAGGGCCAATTACCCGTCGTGCCCGACCAGGAGGAGGGCGGCAAGAAAGTCTCCAGCGATTTCTATTTTCTTCATCAAGAGGACGCCGAGGCAGCCGCCGCACGCGTCGTGCGCACCGTGAAGGAGTCGTTACCGAAGCGATTCGGCCTGGATCCGATTGAGCATGTGCAAGTGATCACGCCGATGCAACGTGGCGTATTGGGTGCGAAGGCGCTCAACCAAGCGCTGCAGGAGGCGTTGAATCCTCACGGCGACACGGTCGAGCGCTTCGGGTACCGCTATCGCGTTGGCGACAAGGTCATGCAGCTCATGAACGATTATCAGAAGGATGTCTTCAACGGTGACATCGGGCGGATTCGCGCCATCGATCAAGAGAATCGGTCCGTGCGTGTGCGTTTTGAAAACCGTACCGTCGACTACGACCTGCAGGAGTTGGACGAGCTGTCGCTGGCCTACGCCATCACCGTGCACAAAAGCCAGGGCAGCGAGTATCCCTTCGTGGTCATCCCCATCCATACGCAGCATTATATCCTATTACAACGCAACCTGTTATATACCGCCATCACCCGCGGCAAGAAAATGGTGCTCTTGCTCGGCTCCCCGAAGGCCGTCTCCATTGCCGTCCGCAACGCCGATTCCGGCAAACGGATCACGATGCTGAAGGAACGACTTCAGCGGTAAGGCGCCTCGCCCGATTCGCACCCCTTCTTTTCGTCTTTACCCGCTGTCGCACTCCCGCTAAGCTGTCGGCTCGTCAAAAAAACCGCAGATATCATCTCAGGAGATAGGATTCATGAGCTACATAACCGAAGATAAACTCGTCATTTTAGGCGCGGCCGGCGCGATCGGCTCCAACATGGTGCAAGCCGCTTTAACGCTCGGCTTAACCCCGAACGTCTGTATGTATGACCCGTTTGAGAAGGGCCTGCAAGGCGCGGCCGAGGAGATTTATCACTGTGCCTTCCCAGGCGCGAAGGTGACGTGGACCACCGATATTGGCGAAGCCTTGAAGGGCGCGAAGTATCTGATCTCCTCCGGCGGCGCGCCGCGCAAGGAGGGCATGACGCGCGAGGATCTTTTGAAGGGCAACGCCGAAATCGCGGCGCAGCTGGGTAAAGACATCAAAGCCCATTGTCCGGATCTGAAATTCGGCGTGATCATCTTTAATCCGGCCGACATTACCGGGCTGACGACGCTGGTGCATTCCGGCTTGGCGGCCAGCAAGATCGGCACGTTGGCGGCGCTGGACAGCACGCGCCTGCAAACGGCGCTGGCGCAGCATTTCGGCGTGGCGCAAGACGACGTCACCGGTTGCCGCACCTACGGCGGTCATGGTGAAATGATGGCGGTATTCGCCGGCAGTACCAAGGTTGCGGGCACGCCCCTAACCGACCTGGTCGGCACCGACAAACTCACGAATGAGCAGTGGGATGCCATTCGGGCACACGTGTGCCAGGGCGGCAAGAAGATTATTCAACTGCGCGGCCGCAGCTCGTTCCAGAGTCCGTCGCACCAATCGCTGCTGATGGTGAAAGCGGTGATGGACGGCGCCGGCTATCCGTGGCCGTCGGGCATGTACGTGAATGACAGCGCCAGCGGCTTTACCCAAATCATGATGGCGGTCGAGACGACGCTGGATCA
>SLAD01000018.1 GCA_007126995.1 Kiritimatiellia bacterium
ACAGCCTCCGGCTTAAAACATAATCGGCCTCTCCCTCCCGTGCGCGGAGCCCTGGGTGTAATCGGGGCTTGCGGCAGAGCTCCAGATAGCCGCAAAGATTAAGGAGAACGGATTGGCAATACAAAAGCAGGCAGCTTCAAAACCGAAGAGGCACCTTGTATGTATCAGCCTGAGGGAATCCACCAAGGTCAAACTGGATGAACTGCGCCTGTCCGAGAACACCATCTTCGTTTTCACCTCGGACAACGGTGGACTCCACGTGCCCGAGGGAGGGCATGAAAGGGTCACGCACAATACACCCTTCCGTGCCGGGAAGGGGTACACATACGAGGGCGGCCAGCGCGTGCCGTTAATCGTGCGGTGGCCCGGGCATATACCTGAAGGGCGCGTGATCGATACCCCCGTCAACAACATAGACTGGATTCCAACGTTGATGGAACTTGCCGGGGCACCGATGCCATCCGGTTTGGACGGAGTCAGTTTCGCTAATGGTTTAACGGGCGGGACCATCCCAGAGCGAAAACTTTTCTGGCATTTTCCGCATTACACGAATCAGGGCGGTCGCCCAAGTGGTGCGGTACGCGACGGGAAATGGATCATGGTGGAATATTACGACGAGCAGAAAACTGAACTCTACAATCTGTCGACGGACATCAGCGAACAGCAAGATCAGGCCGAACAATATCCTGATCGTGTCGCCGCGATGTGGGCGGCACTGGATGGCTGGCGTCGGGAGAACGACGTCCAATACAATACGTCGAATCCGAGTTGCGACGAGAAGAAGTACAAAAGGCTCTATGTTGACGTGGACGCAAGCACGTTCGATCCCCTCGTTGCGGATGAGGCGGGATGGGCTCGTATGCAGACGTGGCGTAGAGAAATGAATGAGGCAATCCGGACAAAGTGAAAAGGGAAGTGCGAACCAATCGTTGCTCAGCGACGCGTTAAATCGCGCGCTGCGCGCGCAGGATCGCTGCAAAGATGAAATTCCGAGAGATAACGGATGCCTTTAGGTTCAGCAAGGATCGTGAAGCCCTAGCAGAGACGCTGGCACCGAGAAGCAGTGGCCGGCTTACGGATTCGACGATATTCGCATTCAGTGGCTTGCCGGGCAGGTGGAATTCTATGTCGGCCGCTATTTCTGATATGGCGCCCCTTTCCGACTGGTTCTAGAAATTAAACGGAGGTGTGCACCGGGAACTCGCCGCTCACTTTCAGCTTTCCTCCTTCATCCCATCCCCCACCTCAGAAATACCAGCGTATTGTCTTGACACTTGCCTCTAATTTCGGTTCCCTTCTACTAGAAAGCCTTACCCCTTTATCAGGGTGGCGCACGAGTTCAGAACTTCAATCGAAAATAGGAGGTCGAGATGAATGTTCGTTGTCTGCGTGTGATGTCTTTTCTCGCTGCGCTAGCCTTTGTGCTACCTGCATCAAACACTTGGGCGCAAGGCCCACTTACGCCGAGCGTCCCGCCAGCGCCCTCGATGAAGACGCTGGATCAGGTCGAGCCGAGAACGCCGATTGAGAGTCTGCCTTTCACAATCGGCTCGCCCGGATCCTACTACCTGACTCGTGATTTATCGGGCACTCAGGGTATCATCATCGATTCGTCGGGGGTCACCATCGATCTCAGCGGGTTTTCCCTGATCGGAGGCAGTGGCTCAGGTATCGAGGTGATTAACCCGCACAACAATATCGTCATCCGCAACGGGACAATTAAGGAATGGGCCCTACACGGTATTGACGCGGGTATCGCGAGTGCGGTTGCGGTAGAGAACATTCAGGCCGCGCAGAATTCAACCAATGGCATCGTCGTGGGTTTTGGCGCGAGAGTGAAGGATTGCAGCGCCATCGAAAATGGTACACATGGTTTTGTGGTCGGCAGTGACAGCGTGGTCGCCCGCTGCGTTGCCAGACAGAACGGGGTAGACGGATTCGGATCCGGATTCGAGCTGGGCACAGACAATGTAATCAGTGAAAGCACCGCGTACAATAACACGACACATGGCATCTCAGCAGCGGCGAACACGACGATCCAGTCGTGCTCGGCGAACTTCAACGGCGAAATAGGCATCAATGCAATGACCGGCAGTGTGATTGCCGACTCCGTTGCCACGCAGAATGGATCGCACGGCTTTCAGTTGGAAGAAAGCGGGTTGATCCGCCATTCTGTAGGCAACGCCAACATGGGGCACGGGATAAATACCGCCTTTGCCAATGTAGTGATTGGTTGTGAGTTCGCTTTCAATTTGCTGGGCGGCTTGAGCGGCGGCGGGTCTCAAACGATCATGGACTCGGCCTTCATAGGGAACACGTCTCACGGCATATCCGTGGGAGGCGGAGCAAAGATTACCGGCAATACGGTTAGCGGCGGACAAACTGGCATTGCGGCCGCTGAGCAAGCCATGATTCAAGACAATAGCGTCGTACAGAGTGGCTTTATCGGCATACAAGTCGGCGACGGGAGCCGTGTCGCAGGGAACACCCTCGCTCAACACGGGCAAGAAGGCATCCAGGTCTATGGAGAGGGCTCACGCATCGAGGGCAATCAGGTCTCCACTAGTGGCATGGGGATACATGTGCTCTCCACCGGCAATCTCATCGTCAAAAACAGCGCCACCGATAATGCCTTGGGCAACTACATCTACGGCCCCGGCAATCAGGTGGGTCCAATCGGATCGATGTCCGATGTCGGCGACGAACCGTGGGCGAACTTTGAGTGGTAACGGAACCGCGTGAGGCGCACCGTAAATTTACATTGAGCCGAGGAAATCTTATGAAAGCCAAAACCGATCTTTGGAAGATGTATGTCGCCGTAGGCCTTTTGATCTCGACCATGGCGTTGTCGGCACACGCCACGAGTATCACGCCGGACAATTATCTCGCCTATGGCGCGAACATCGGCTGGATTAACGCGCGCGGTGATGTCACCAACGGCGTGGTGATCGGTCAGTTCTACAGTACGGGCTACCTGTACGGCGCAAACGTCGGCTGGATCAGCCTCGGCTCCGGGACGCCCTTAAGCGGCTACGAATACGCCAACAACAGCCCGAGCGACTGGGGGGTTAACCACGACGGCACTGGCGGCTTGCGGGGATTGGCCTATGGCGCCAACATCGGCTGGATCAACTTCGAGGATACGGGTGACCCGCGGGTGGATCTGCTGACCGGCAACTTGAGCGGCTACGCC
>SLAD01000079.1 GCA_007126995.1 Kiritimatiellia bacterium
CATCCAGGGAACGATCATCAACAAAGAAATCGTCGACGGCGGCCGCCGTTAGTAGTAATCGCGTTGAGAGATTGGCATGCCACCGGTCCAGATCAGCCACCAGCTTAGACTCATGGTTTGGCCCCAACGTAGCCTGGCTCTCCAGTGCTGCGCCGATCAGCGCGAAATAGACTACAACGATGAGCGGATGCCTTCGGGCGATCAGCATGGAGCCGATTATGTTAAACCGCCGCATGAACGATCGCTCTCCACCCCTTATCCAGCCGGTTAATGCGAAAAACACGCTTTCAACGCCGGCGCCAATGCCGCCTTGGAGCGATTGAGGATATAAAGATGGACACCCGGAACATCATGCGCAAGCAACTCCTTGATCTGTTTGACGGTCCATTCAATCCCCACTTCCTCCAATGCGTCCTTGTCGTCGCCGACTTGCTCCATCTGCTGCGCCAGTGCCGCAGGGATGGAGGCTTTACACATGGCGGCCATGCGACGCAACTGCTTCAACGACAGTGGCGGCAGTAAGCCGGGTAGGATCGGGGCGCGAATACCCCACGCCCGGCAGCGTTGCACGAAGTCGAAGAACAAGGCGTTGTCATAGAACAGTTGCGTGGTGACAAAGGCGCCGCCCGCTTCGACCTTGTCCTTCAAGTACAGCAAATCCGATTCCGGTGATAACGCCTCTTGATGTACCTCCGGGTAGCCCGCCACGCCGCAGCACATGTCCGGATACTGCTTCTTAATGAAACGCACCAAATCCACCGCATAGGCGAAACCGTCGGGATGTCGCCGGAATCGCGTCTCGCCCTGTGGCGGATCGCCGCGCAAGGCCATGATATTGCGAATACCTTTTTCGTGCAGCGTCTTCAGGATGCCGCTGAGTTCGTCGCGACTACTGCCGACACAGGTAAGGTGATGCATCACCGGGTTCATTCCCAGTGCATGCAGACGCTCGCATACCTGTAGCGTGCGGGCGCGGGTCGATCCGCCCGCGCCGTACGTGACCGTCACGAAGTCTGGACGCGTGGGCAGCAAATCATGGGCGGCTCGTTCAAGGGTTTCCATCCCGGCATCATCCTTGGGCGGAAAGAACTCATACGAGAGCAGGGGACGCCGGGCGCGGGCAAGCAATTCCGAAATGGGTTTCTGTATCATGTTCACAGCCTAGCGGGAACGGCGCAAATAGCCAAAAAAAAATCGCGGCTGTTTCCAGCCGCGATTCATCAGCATGCTTTCATGCTGGAAGCTGATCCAAACCGATTAGAGGATCGCGTCTTTCGCTGCTTTGGCGATACGGAACTTCAAGACTTTCTTCTTCGGAATCTTGATGGTTTCGCCCGTGGCCGGGTTACGGCCCATACGCGCCTTGCGGTCAACCACCACCAGTTTGCCGATGCCGGGAATCGTAAAGCCGAGCTTCGCGCCCTTATAGGCCTGGGCGGCTAAGCTGTCGAGTACGAGGGCCGCTTGCTTTTTAGTGATATCTGCTGCTTCAGCGAGTTCGGCAACGATTTGCGTTTTGGTTTTCGGCTTTTGTTTGGCCATAATTGATCTTCCTTTCCTAACGTTTGTGATGACGGATTGCTTCAGCGGTACTCCCGCCTGTTCTACGTCCTGAGTGGGAAGATAGCGGGGAAAGGCGTCGAAAGGCAATAAAAATAGTGTCGGCAGACGGGTCGGGCTTCGCTCAGACCGCCCAGCGTGCGTGAATCCAGAGCGTCACCAGAATGCCAAGCAGCATGCCGAAGAACACCTCATAGCGGGTATGGCCGAGCAGCTCCGCCAATTTCTTCTCAGAGAAATGGTGCGACTTGAAGAGTTCTTCCACGATCTGATTGAGAAGGCGGGCTTGTTGTCCGGCCGCGCGGCGGAAGCTCTGGGCATCGAACATCACAATTAACGCAAAGCCCAGGGCCACGGCGAAGAGCGGGTCCGCGAACGAGGTCGACAACCCGACAGAGGTTGCCAGGGCACTCACCATGGCGGAGTGTGAACTGGGCATGCCGCCGGTGCTGACCATGATGTAGAAGTCGATTTTGCGCGTGCGAATGTAATTAAAGAAGAATTTCAATCCCTGCGCGATCAGCCACGCAAAGAAGGCCGATACCACGGCAACATTGGCGAATAAATGGGTTTCCTCTCCGTTCATCGTGTTAGGTGTAATGGTTTTGTTCGACACTAGACAAGTCTTATTCGTTCAGTATAGTCATTCCTGACGAATCAATGAACACATAAAGAAAACAAGGAGAGTACACATGGCACACACATTACCGGAATTGCCTTACGCAAAAGACGCGCTGGAGCCCACGATTGATGCGCGCACGATGGAAATCCATCAGGGCAAGCACCACGCAACCTACGTCAACAACTTGAATGCCGCGTTGGAAGACCATTCCGATCTGGCCGCTAAATCGATCGAGGCATTGATCAGCGACCTGTCGGCGGTGCCGGATGCGATCCGTACAGCCGTACGCAACAACGGCGGTGGACACTATAATCACACCCTGTTCTGGCAAATCATGGGACCGAACGCTGGTAGCGCACCGTCGGGCGACCTCGCGGCCGCTCTTGATGCTGAACTCGGTGGCTTCGATGCCTTCAAGGAGGCCTTTGCTAAGGCAGGGGCCACGCGATTCGGATCCGGCTGGGCCTGGCTTGTCGTGGTGGATGGCAAACTGGTCGTTACCTCGACCCCGAATCAGGATAATCCCTTGATGAAGGGGGTTGCAGATGTCGTCGGCACGCCGATTCTCGGCTTGGATGTTTGGGAGCACGCCTATTATCTCAACTATCAGAATCGGCGCCCGGACTACATTGCCGCTTGGTGGGATGTCGTGAACTGGGACAAGGTGGCCGAGCTCTACGCCGCCGCGAAGTAAGCGACCTGATGAGTGATTGAAAGAACCGCCGATGCCGGATGCGTCGGCGGTTCTTTTTGTTTTGCGTGGAGGGGATGGAATGACGAATTGGGATATCTTTTGGGCGCTGGCTGTGATCGGGATCACGCTGGTGATCGCCCGCATGATTAAATCGCGCGTGGCGATCTTCGAGTCGCTGTTCATTCCCAGCTCCATCATCGCGGGCTTTCTCGTCTTGCTGTTGAGTCCGCAAGTACTGGGTAAGGTGATCACCGCGTTGGCCGACGCTGATCACGTGCTGGCCGACGGTCTGTTCCCCGCCGCCTTTGCACA
>SLAD01000043.1 GCA_007126995.1 Kiritimatiellia bacterium
CCGGTGGTGGAGAAATATGCCGCTATCAGCGAGGCGGCGGAGAACTGGATGGAAGGGGCGCTAAACGTATTCGCGGAGGTGCTCACGGTGGCGGGTGGCGGTGCCCCGGCAACGATGCCTGCGCTGACGGGTGTTCAAGCTGCACCCAGCCAATGGAGCAAGTCGATGCCCTTCAAAGCGACTTTGCTGGAGTACGTGAATCTAAATGGGCGCGGCTCCGCCAAAGAGACGCTGCATATGGAATTGTCGATCGAGGATTCCGGTTTGAACTATGCGCCGGGGGATGCGGTCGGTATTTTGCCTGACAATCGTCCGGGCTTGGTCGATGCCTTGATCGAGAAACTGGATGAAAGTCCTGATACTGCCGTCCATATTTCAGCAGACGAAGTGGTGCCGTTGCGGGACGCCTTAACCCGCCATTACGAAATCACTGTACTGACGCGTCCGGTGGTGGAGAAATATGCCGCTATCAGCGAGGCGGCGGACTTGAAGCAGCTACTGGGGGAAGGGCGCCATAAGGATTTGTTGGCATGGACGGACGGACGCGACCTATTGGATTTGCTGGAGGCCTATCCTGTGCCTGGACTTAAGGCGCAAGGTTTCGTGGATGTCCTGCGCAAGCTGCCGCCTCGCCTATACAGCATTGCCAGCAGTCTGGCGGCGCATCCCGATGAGGTTCATATCACCGTCGGCGTGGTCAACTACCGCTCGCATGGGCGGGAACGCGCGGGCGTGTGCTCCAACTATTTAAAGGATCTCTCCGAGGATGCTCAGATCCCCATCTATATTCATGAAAACCGCAATTTCAAACTGCCGGAAGATGCCCAAACGCCGATCATCATGATCGGGCCCGGCACCGGTGTCGCGCCCTTCCGCGCCTTCATTGAGGAGCGGGAAGCGATCGGAGCGACCGGCGGGAACTGGCTGTTCTTCGGCGATCAGCATTTCACCACCGACTTCCTCTACCAAACGGAGCTGCTGAAGTATCACAAGGACGGTATGTTGACGCACTTGGATGTCGCCTTCTCGCGTGACCAGAAAGACAAGATTTATGTACAGCATCGCATGCAGGAGAAAGCCGCCGAACTCCATCGCTGGATTGAAGAGGGCGCCTACGTTTATGTCTGCGGTGATGCCAATCGCATGGCGCCCGACGTGCACAACGCCTTGATCGAGATTGTGGCGCAACACGGCGACCGCAACCGCGAGGACGCTGAGCACTACGTGAAGCAGATGATCAAAGAAAGACGCTATCAACGGGATACCTACTGATATGACCGCATCCAAGGACAACGGCTTATCGCCGATCGAAGGGATTAAGGATCGCAGCCGCCACCTGCGGGGCAGCTTGGTGGAGAGCCTCAACAATCCGCTCACCGGAGCGATCGCAGAGGATGACACCGCCTTAATCAAGTTTCACGGCAGCTATCAGCAGGATGACCGTGACCTGCGCAATGAGCGCCGCAAACAAAAACTCGAGCCGCTATACTCCTTTATGGTGCGTATCCGGGTGCCGGGCGGCGTCTGCACGCCTACGCAGTGGTTGGAGATGGATCGCTTAGCCAACACGTACGGCAACCGCACCATGAAGCTCACCACACGGCAGGCCTACCAATTTCACGGCATCTTGAAGCGCGATCTGAAGCCAACCATCAAGGAAATCAACGATGCGCTGCTGGACACCTTGGCGGCTTGCGGTGACGTGAATCGTAACGTGATGTGCAACCCGAATCCGACCCTGACGGACGTGCATGAGGAGGTCCAAGAGTGGGCGAAAACGATCAGCGCGCATTTGACCCCCAAAACCGGTGCCTACCACGAAATCTGGTTGGACAAGGAGCGCGTGGCCGGTGGCCCGGAAGAGGAGGAGCCGGTCTACGGTAAAACATATCTGCCGCGCAAATTCAAGATGGGCATCGGCATCCCGCCCTACAACGATGTGGATGTGTATTCGCAGGACATCGGCTTGATCGCAATCGAAGAGGACGGTCGTTTGGCGGGGTTCAATGTCGTCGTCGGCGGTGGCTTAGGCATGACCCATAACGTACGCGAGACCTATCCGCGCTTGGGTGATATGATTGGCTTCTGCGATCCGGACCGCATTCTGGCGGTGTGCGAAGAGATTGTGAAGATCCAGCGGGATTTCGGTGATCGCAAAAACCGTGCCCACGCGCGCCTGAAGTACACCATTGATGACCGGGGCATTGACTGGTTCGCAGAGGAGCTGGCCCAGCGGCTGGGCTACAGCCTGGACGCGCCGCGTCCCTTTACCTTCAAGCAAAACGCCGACGAGTATGGCTGGCGCCAAGGCAAGGACGGACGTTGGCATCAAACGGTGTTCATTCAGAACGGGCGCGTCTTTGACCGTGACGACTTTCCTATGATGACCGGCTTGCGGGAGATCGCCAAGGTGCATAAAGGTGATTTCCGCCTTACGCCGAATCAACACCTGCTGATTAGCGGCGTCAGTGATAAGGACAAGCCGGTGATCGACGGGCTGTTGGATGAATACGGATTTTCTGATCACGCTGCGAAATCGGCCCTGCGCTTGCATAGCATGGCGTGTGTGGCCTTCCCGACCTGCGGACTGGCGATGGCGGAAAGCGAGCGGTATTTGCCTACGTTGTTGACCAAGCTGGAGGAACTGTTGGATCGGCACGGATTGACGGAACAGCCGATCACCATCCGCATGACCGGTTGCCCGAATGGCTGCGCCCGTCCTTACATCGCGGAGATCGCCTTCGTGGGCAAGGCCCCGGGCATCTACAACATGTATCTCGGGGCCGGCTTCCATGGCCAGCGATTGAATCGACTCTACAAGGCTTCCTTGAAGGAAGATCAAATCCTGGCCGAGCTGGACACCATCTTCGCCGATTACGCCCAGCATCGTGAGACCGACGAGCCATTCGGCGATTTCTGTATCCGCAAGGGTTACGTCACCGAAGTCAAGGAAGGCCGTCTAGTGCACGACGGACTGGACGAGCTCTAGGGCTGACCCTTTTTTCTTCTGTCAGCTCATGCACGTCCATTCGACTTTGCTAGCATGAGTACAATATTGTCAGTCGGATTCTTAATGGTCGCAGCAGGTTTGGGGCTGCTATTCTTTGTTCAGCGCCGTACGGGAAATGCG
>SLAD01000165.1 GCA_007126995.1 Kiritimatiellia bacterium
ATAGGGGTCGCGATCAGCGATCATCCCGGGGGACCGTTTATCCCGGAACCCTCCTACATTGCAGGAACCCTGGGCACCGATCCCGCCGTGTTCATCGACGATGATGGCCAGGCCTATCTGTTTTTCGGCACCTTCCGCGCGGCGCGTCTGATGCCCAATATGAAGGAATTGGATCACAGCCTGCCGGGCGTGAACCCAGACGGCCATCTCGCCGTGCAAATACGGAATGCGCCGCCGGTCAAAGACTTCATGGAGGGCGCATGGATGCACAAGCACGATGGGCGATACTACTACTCCTGGAAGCAAGCGATCACGGATCCGGATACCGGTGTTCGCTATGACGCATTGTACGCGGTGGGCGACCGTCCGTATGGCCCCTTTGAGTATATGGGACCGTTGAATCGCAGTCCGCGGCGGGCACAGAATCACCACTCGATCGTACAAATCCGTGATCAGTATTATTTCTTTTATCATGTCGGAGGACCGGGCCCGTATGGATCGAATCGAAGAATGGTCTGTGTGGATTACCTTTATCACCACCCGGACGGGTCGATTCAGCTCATCCAGATGACGCCAGAGGGCGTGCAGGTGTTGGATTAGTTTCGTTTAGGGTCATGCGTTCATGTTTTGAGAACGACAGAGGCGAGGAATGCGAAGTATGAATTATCGAACGGCCGGTAAATGCCTAATGAGTGTCGGATGTCTATCGACCTCGCCGACGGGAGCGCATTCCTGTGCGGACGGGGGATGCGCACCGCTTCCAGAAAATGCGGCGTGGGAAACGCTGAAGACGAAGGGGGAGCCGGTGCCGCGCCATGAAGCGGCGTTTGTGGAGTTTCAAGGTGAGTTTTTCCTGCTCGGGGGACGTCGCATCGAAACGGTTTCGGTCTACAACCCGCAGACGCAGACCTGGCGTCAAGCGTCCAAGCCGCCGGTCGAGGTGCATCACTTCCAGCCGGTTGTCTACGGCGACCAAATCCTCATCATCTGCGCCATGACCAAGTGGTTTCCCAACGAAGTGGGGCTAGACCGCATTTTAGTCTATGAACCTGCTACCGATACGTGGCGCTGGGGCGATACGATCCCCGAGGAACGTCGGCGCGGTTCGGCTGGAGTGGTCCTGCACGAGGGCAAGATTTATATCGTCGGCGGTATCGTGCGTGGCCACCAAGGCGGCTATGTCGCATGGACGGACCGCTATGATCCGGAGACGGGTGAATGGACGATTCTGCCGGACGCTCCGCATGCCCGGGATCACTTCCAGTGCGCGGAGGTCGATGGTAAAATCTATGCGGCAGGCGGGCGACGCACCTCCAATGAAACGGGGCAGCTCTTCGACTTGGTCGTCCCCGAGGTCGATGTGTTCGACATCGACACCGGAACATGGTCCACCTTGCCCCAAAATCTCCCCACGCCCAGAGCGGGCAACTCCACCCGCGCCGTTGGATGCCAAGTCCTTGTGTTAGGAGGGGAAAGCATGGCCCAAGGGCGGGCACATGACGAGGTCGAAGCCTGGCATGTGCACAAGGAATTTTGGCAAACGCTTCCTCCCATGAATCGTGGGCGACACGGCACGGGGCACATCCTTTATCAGAATTATATTTACACGTGCTCCGGGTCAGGGGGCCGAGGAGGGGGTCCAGAGTTAACCTCGACGGAACGCCTGATGATCCAATAGTCCGATGTTTCCATGTATATCATGGGATATCCCTAACAGCATGAGGCGGGCGGGTCCGATATCGCAGTGGTTGAAACAGGCTTAGATTCCTTATTGCTAAGATACCCCTGCTTGGGCTAATACTCTCGCCCCATAAGCCGAGTCCCATTACTTCAAAGGAATCGTAGGTATGAAACAGTTTATCGTGTTGTTGTTCTTGGCGCTCTACGCACTCAACGCATCGGCGACCATGGTCGTAAATGTCAATATCGCGGATGGTGCTCAGCCGGATTTCAGCGGGCAAGGCGCTTACGCTGCCCCGGGAAACGATTATTGGACTAGACTGGGCTGGGGCCTCGCCCAGAACAACCTGTTGGCATCCGATGGCGTAACGGCTTCCGGTATCAACATTACGCTGGCGAGGGAAGCTTTCAATGATCAAGAGCTAAACCCGGAAAATTTTGTTGCGAACAACAGCTCACATGGAGTGTTAAGAAACTACTATTACGCGAGAACAGGATCAGCCACCATAACGGACGTCGCCAACTTCAGGATTTCCGGTCTGGTGCCAAACCGGAATTATACCCTCTATCTGTACAGTCAGGGCCAAGGAGACGGCCAGGGAGCGGTATTTACCGTGAACGGAGTTTCCGCCCCCGTCCCAACGGGAACGCCGCCCGATCGTGATGAGTACAGTTTGGGCGACAACTATGTTGTTGTTCAAATCGCAGCGGATGGCGATGGCATCATTCAAGGCCACTGGACACAGCAGGATGGCCAAACCTTTGCCGCCTTTAACGGCCTGCAGATTATCGAGTCCGTCATGGGCGCCAAGCTCAGTATGGGTATCGTGCCGGGCGAAAAGGTTGAGGTAAGTCTGGATAGTCAGGCGGGAGTGACCTATCGCTTGGAATACACGACCGACCTGACGGCCGATCCGGTGGACTGGAACCCGGCAGACGAGCAGGACGGCACCGGGTCAACCTTGGTTTTAGAAGATGATAGCTTTCTGGCTGATCCCATGCGCATTTATCGCGTAGAAGAGGAAGAAGAGGATTAACCCCCGCTATTCCAAAAGTTGTCCAGTATGCGATAGGTGTAGTTGATCCTCGTGAAAATTAATCTGCTTACAAACGAAAAGTGGTGGGGCGGCAACACCAGCGCCGGCGTGCAGATGCCCTATGCCGGTTTTAGCGAAAATCTGCTCGGCAAGAACCGCGGCAACCAGTCCATTCCGCTGCTGCTCTCCAATCGTGGCCGGGTGGTGTACAGCGAGGAACCTTTCCGCTTCGAATTCGCCGGCAATGAGTTGCACATCACCGATGCGCTCGGAGAGGTCTCGTTGCAAGTGTCGGGCGACAGTTTGCGAGACGCCTATCGTTATTTTGTCGAGCACTACGCCCAGCCCTCAGGAAGAATCCCGGACCCGCTTTTCTTTACCCAGCCGCAATACAATAC
>SLAD01000207.1 GCA_007126995.1 Kiritimatiellia bacterium
AATTTTTTTCAGATGAGTGATGCCTTGTCATGCGCAGATCATTGATGAGCCGGTTTAATCTGTCAAGCAGCCACGCGGTTCGATCTAAAGATACTGGTCAGGTCGGTTGTTAAGCGATATGCTGCGGGTGTTTCGTCTACAGGAGTCTACTATGTTTGAAAGACAACGCGTCATCGCCCTGTTCGCGGCCGTCGCAACCAGCGCGTCGAGCTTACTGGCTGGATCGCAAACGAATGCGCCCTATTGCCAGATTCTGGACCGTGCCGATGAGCCGATTTGGCATGGCAGGATAGGCTATGTACACAACGGCAAGGTCGATCAATTCGACAAGGTCAGCATGCTGGAGCTGTCGGTCGGCTCGGGCATCTTCTACGCGCGCACGCCGGCCGGCGAGTTCGATTTGCGGGCAGATTTTGATTCGACCACCTTTCTGAGGCGCGGAGACATCCGCTTACCCGACCAAGTGGGCGCCATTCGGCTGGATTTGGATTATGTGGCGCGCTTGGACGATGGCTATGCCCTGCGACTTGGCTTTGCCCCGGGCTTTTATTCGCAAATCACGCATTTACGCAGCGATCATTTGCATTATCCGTTTCGGATTCACGCGATCCGGGCTCTACAACCGGATGTTTCGCTCCTCGCGGGGCTCGATTTTTTCCCGCGATACGACCGGCTGATTGAGCCGCGCGCCGGGGTGCGCTGGAATATCAGTGATTTTTTGCTACTTGATGCCTTCTACCCGAACAGCGAAATCGTCTTTCGGCCAACCCCGAATTGGGCCATCCGTACAGGCGTTGAGTTCAATCGTAAGAGTGAATATGCCCTGAAAAGCTCTGATGATAGGGACCGCCTGGAAATGCGGGAAACACGGATCTATCTCGGCGTTGATCGATTGCTTTATCATGATCTCGCGGTACTGTTCCGCATAGGCCGAGTCGTTGATCGCAGTGTAGATTTCCGTCGACTTGCGCCTTCCCGCGACATCGACGACGCCTACTATATTCAGATCGGCATCGGCGGTTTGATTTAATCGCGGCACCAACGGCAAATTTTTCCACGGAGGTTCAGTGTCGCAATGCGACTTGCAGTCATCTCTGACATTCATGTTTTAGGGCCGGGCGAACACGAGTTCGACCGCGATCTGTTTACGGAGCTGGGCGCTCAGCGGCATTGGGCTCGGGCTACGTGGCGACGGGTCCTCCATCGTGTCCGACGCCGCTTTTGGAACTGGCATCCGGAGTTCCGGCGCGCCTGCTTTCTGCGCGCGCTCGAGGAGATCGAGGCCTATCATCCCGACTGGGTAGTCGCGAATGGCGACTACGGCGGGGACACCCATGGCGTGGGGCTGAGCGATGAAGCCACGTACGAGAGCGCGGCGGGGGTCATCACCCTGATCCGCGAAATCTTTGCGGACCGCTGCCACTTCATCTTTGGCGACCATGACATCGGTAAATATAGCACGGGCAAGCGACAAGGCGGGATCCGGCTCGCCAGCTTGGACCTGGGTGAACAACGCTTGGGCATCCGCTCGTTTTGGCACGAGCAAACGGAAGACTTTGACTTAATCGGGATCAATTCGAGCCTGATTACATTAGATTATTTCCTGCCCGAAGCCTTAACCGAAGAGATCCCCGAATGGCAACGGCGCCGCGAACAGCACGAGCAACTGGTACTCGAAACCTTCGAGCAGCTACCGAAGTCCGCCCGCGTCGTCCTTTTTTGTCATGACCCCAGCGCCCTCGGCATCCTGATCCACAATCCCGTCGTGCAGTCGCGCCTCGAACAAGTCGAACTCACCGTACTGGGCCACCTGCACGAGCCGCGCCTGCTCACGCTGATGCAGCGACTACCGCAACTGCCGTCGTGGCGCCCGCGTTATCCGGTCGCACGGATCATTACCGAAGGGATTCGCAATGCCCACGCCTGGGCCGCCTTCAAACCAATTGTCTGTCCCTCGCCGTTCGGAGCGGGCCACCACATTTCCGGTGGCGTGCTCTTCATCGAAAAAGACGCCCACGGTCGCCTGATGACGCGACGCCACCGGATCAAGCTATGAAGCGTCGTACGATCATCTGGTTAGCGTGGTTGCTGGGACTAGGCGCGGCCTATCTTATCTATTCGACGGATCGGCTGGTATTCGATCGCCCCCAGGAATGGCTCGATGCACTGGCGGATGACATCAGTGAGCAGCTCAGCGCGGCCGGTCTACTGATGCTGGTCACGTTTGATCAGGGCACGCCGCGCGAGTGGGTGCAGGACGCCATTGTTGCCCAGTCGGGCGTCGAGTATGCGCGGGGCCCGACGGGCGGAGCGCGCCGCTTCGACGGACACCAGCGTACTCTTATCGAGACGTCGGTTCCCTGGAACCTGTTGAAAGACTCATTTACCCTATCCGCCTGGGTCAAACTGGACCCTACCTCAACGAATCAGGATATCATCTTTTCTTCTTTAGCTGGCATGCAAGTCGGGCTCAAGCTCGATCAAGGCAACATGTCCTTCTTTATCCCTGCGACGCCCCAGCACGCGCAAGTGGCCACCTACCCCTTCACGCGCTACAGCGAGTTTGTCCACCTGATTGCCGTGGCTGATGCGCAAGCGGGCAAAGCCTATCTCTACGAAAACGGGGAGCTGATGGCGAGCACGACAATTGATACCACGTTCCCCGTCTATCACAATGTGGAGTTTGGGAAGCGACGTTGGTTCGGTGTGCGTCACCCGATCAAGGGCACACTCGGGGAATCCGCGCTGTGGGACTATGCCTTATCCCCGGAAGAAGTTGCCGACATCAGCCGACACCGAGCCAGCCTGCTCCATCACGTCGCCTCCCGTCCCTATCGTCACTGGCGCTGGGCGGATGCAGCGAAACGCGGGCTGCATGCCTTGCTCAAGAACATCGACTATTTCCATCTGGGCCTGCACGAAGGTCGCCTGCGGGAGGCCGACCTGCCGGAGTTGCATCTCTTTCTCAGCAACTCCGATCTCCGCCACTTCCGGCAAGCCCACGGTCACAGCGTACAAGCCGGTCGCCGGACACGAGCCGCCGCTGAGCCACGCGCCATTCATGTGGTCAACGAGGGTGCAGCGAGCGGGGCACA
>SLAD01000290.1 GCA_007126995.1 Kiritimatiellia bacterium
CTCCCTTCAGCAAAAGATTTCCATCATTGATGTAAGGCAGTATCCCCGGAATCGGGATAGGGCGGTTAAATGCACTGCCGACCCTCTGCGGTCGGCGGACCTGCTTATGGGAGCCGCATCCCAACTCAGCTTACCGGAATCCGGGATCATCGGGCGTCACGATCCATTCCGGTATGTATCGAAAGGGTGCGGTAGGTTGTTCGGCTTGCTGTTGGCTCCACGTCAAGAGTCGTTGCTGCAAGCGTTCGGCTCGCTCTGCAGCAGTTAGCGGCGGTGGCGCGGCGTCAGGGATTGGGTCCACGCGCCAAAACACGAACAGTCCGGCCAAGATCACGAGTTGCACACACAAAATAAGAATGACGGCTGAAAATGTCAGTCCGTGAAATTTGCTGCGGCGGCGCTTGAGCACGGGCTCCGGGCCAATCGGCGTTTGGAACAGCAAGCGCACATCCCCCACATCGATCTCGTCGCTATGGGTCAGCCGGACATCGAGAACAGGAATACCGTTCACCTTTAGCGGGGCGCCCTCGGACAATGCCTTCACATGGACCCCCTTGGCGCGTTGCTCCAATACCGCGTGCTTTGCCCGTACGGACTCGCCCGATAGTTTCACATGGCAGTCAGGATCCGATCCGATCACGACGTCGCCTTCCTCCACAGTCAGGCGGTGGCCTTTCGATGAACCAGATAAAAAAACTAGGCGATACATGCAGGTGCTTTCCTTCCGGCAAAGGACTAGGACAGCTCGTGAATCAGTAGTCCCGACTTCAATTTGGGTTCAAACCAAGTGCTCTTCGGCGGCATGATGCGGTCGGCGTCGGCGACCTCCATGAGCTGGGCCAAAGTAACTGGATACATTGAAAACGCCACTGCGGCTAGACCGCTATCGACGCGCCGCATGAGTTCCCCGGTGCCGCGCACGCCACCAACAAATTCGATGCGCGGATTATTGCGTGGATCATCAATAGCCAAAATCGGCGCCAAGACGCGATCCTGCAAGACACTGACATCCAGGCAGGCCACCGGATCGGACGCATCGAGCGGATCGACGGCCAGCTCATACCATCGTCCGGCCAAATACGTGCAAACGTGACCGACCGATTCGGGTGCTTGATGTGCAACCTCCTTGACGGGGAATATGTTCTTCACAGCGGCGAGAAAGGCATCGGCATCCATGCCGTTTAGATCTTTGACACAACGGTTATAGGGCAACACCTTGAGCTGACCGGCGGGAAAGAAGACGGTCAAAAACCAATTATACTCTTCCGTTCCGCTGGAACCGGGATCGGCGTCGCGGCGTTGCCGGGCGACGCGTGCGGCGCTGGCCGCACGATGATGTCCGTCGGCGACGTAGGCCTCCGGCAGTGCCGCAAAAGCGTCCACCCACTGTTGCGTGTCGACCACGACCCAAACGGTATGTTGTACGCCGTCCGGAGCGACAAAGTCGTAGAGCGGCTCCCGCTGCTGAGCCTGCTCGACCAGTTCATCAACGACCTCCTGATCGCGATAGGTCAGAAACACGGGACCGGTATTGGCGTTGACGGTGTCGACATGGCGGGTGCGATCATCTTCGGTTGGTTTGCGGGTCTTTTCGTGTCGCTTGATGCGGCCTTGATCATAGTCGTCGATATGCGACACGGTCACAATTCCGGTTTGCGTGTGGTCATCGGTGCGAAGTCGGTAGACATACAGTGCGGGCTGTTCGGCTGGTTTCAGCCACCCTTCCGCTTTGAACTTCTCCAAGTTTTCGGCGGCGCGCACATAGATCCGGTCGTCGTAGGGATCGGAATCCGGCGGGAACTCGATCTCGGACCGGACGATGCGCAGGAAGCAATACGGATTATCGCCGGCCAGCGCGCGTGCTTCTTCGGTGTCGACCACGTCGTAGGGTGGACTGGCGATCTTGTCGGCCAGGCCGGACTTGGGTCGTAGTGCAAGAAAGGGTTTGATCTTCATACCGTTTGAAACTCCGTCTTCAATATATCGGGGAAATAAAATTGCAAGGCCTCGACGGTGCCGGACGGGCCATGCGCTTCAGCCAGATAGCCGCCGGCTTGGCGCACCACCTCGCGCACGGGCGGGAAGGCGTTGCCGGGACAGGCGACATGCGGCGTGACGCGGCCATCCAGCATCGTTATGTCATTGTCGTGGTCACCGATCGCCAGCACCGCGCTCGGCGAGATTTCGCTGTATTCGAGATACGCGCGCAGCAGATTCCCCTTCCCTGCCCGTTGATGAATGACGGCGATAAATTCGCCGTTCTGAATAACATGCGCTCCATCGATCGCTTCCAGCACGGCGTGAAGCTCGGTGATGAAGCGGTGACGTTCGTCCTCGTGGCCACGATGCGTAAACACCGCCGCTTGCTCATAATAAATGCTTTGCGCGGATTCGTGGCGCCCGACCAGCTCCTCGATATCATGCTTAATCTCGTCCACCAGACGAACCTGGAGCGATTCCAGATCGGCCTTCATGCCTTCGTTCCAGTGGTCCAGCCCCGAGTAGCTATCCTCCGCCCGCAAATGGATGTAGCTTTCGCTGTGCAATATAGCCAACGGCATGGCAGTCAATCCGTAGGCGTCACGGGAATGCCCGATGATGTCGAGCTGGCTGACGAAGTCGCGACCACTGTTGGAAATCCATTGGATATTCGCTTCCTGTAGACGGTTCAGGGCGTCGATCACATCGGGATGAAAATGGTCCGGCGGCTGATCATAGCGCATGATTGTGCCATCGAAGTCCAGGCATACCAGTTCTGGGCGTTGAGCTGTCATGCGCTGATCTTGTCTGAGCCGTGTGGGTATTTCAATGGGAAACATTGAACCCGGCCGGTTCGGTCGAATTCAACGGCTGTACGTATGCACGCTGGTGGCGGCGGATGGCAGGTAGTTGACGCCAAACCAACAGATCAGCAGGACCACGAAAGCAAAGGCCAATATCCAGAGGGACACGACCGGCTTGCTGGCGCGGCGCACGCGATGGTGAATATACGCCAGATACAGGATCCAGGTCAGGAACGCCCACGTTTCCTTGGGATCCCACGTCCAGTAGTGTCCCCACGCCTCCTTGCCCCAGAGGGCCCCGAACAAGAGGCC
>SLAD01000336.1 GCA_007126995.1 Kiritimatiellia bacterium
AAAATCGACAATAAATCCCTCCCCGACCTCTGGTCCCTTCCCATCTCCGAACTCCTCCCGTGGTTTGAAAATCAAAAATCAAAAATCAAAAATAACCAATCAACAATCAAACCCGACCCCACCCTCGATCTCGTCCTCACCGAAATCCACTCCCGCCTCACCTACCTCGATCAAGTCGGCCTCGGCTACCTCACACTCGACCGCCCCACCCGCACGCTCTCCGGCGGCGAAGTCGAGCGCGTCAACCTCACCACCTGCCTCGGCGCATCCCTCACCGGCACCCTCTTCGTCCTCGACGAACCCACCGTTGGCCTCCACCCGCGCGACATCGACCGCCTCGTCGGCGTCATGCACGGACTGCGCGACAAAGGCAATACCCTCGTCGTCGTCGAACACGAACACGCCATCATGCGCGCCGCCGACCACCTCATCGACGTCGGCCCCGCCGCCGGGACGCATGGTGGTGAAATTGTCTATCAAGGGGCGGCGGCGGAGTTTGCTAGTGTTCAGGGTTCAGTTTTCAGCAAGAAAAAGAACAAGCGCGGAGCATCTTCCCTGAAAACTGAAAACTTCAAACTAGCAAACTTAGCAGGCACTTTCCCCTGGCTCACTGGCCAAAAATCCATCCCCATCCCCAAAACCCGCCGCAAACCCACCCGCAAGAAAATCCAAATCCGCGGCGCCACCCGCCACAACCTCCGCAAGCTCGACGTCGATCTCCCGCTCGGCCTCTTCGTCTGCCTCACCGGCGTATCCGGCTCCGGAAAATCCACCCTCGCCCACGGCGTCATCTATCAGAACCTCGCGCGCAGGCTCGGCATCCCCGCCGATGGCGACCCCGCACCGATCAGATCGCTCACCGGATCGCAACACCTCGCCGGCGTCGAACTCGTCGATCAATCCCCCGCCGCCCGTACCCCGCGCTCCACCCCCGCCGTCCTGCTAGGCGCTTTTGATCCCATCCGCCAGCTCTTCGCCTGCACCCCGGACGCGAAAACCCGCGATTTGAAAACCGGCTTCTTCTCCTTCAACTCCGGCGACGGTCGCTGCGACCGCTGCGCCGGTAACGGCTACGAAAAAGTCGAAATGCAGTTTCTCTCCGACCTCTACGTCACCTGCCCCGACTGCGAAGGCAAACGCTACAAACCCACCACCCTCGAATTCCTCTACCGTGGAAAATCCATCCACGACATCCTCGAACTCACCGTCACCGAAGCCATCGACTTCTACGAAAACATCGAAGAGATCCCGCCACCCCACGCCAAACGCCACCATCAAATCATCCGCCTACTCACCCCACTCGTCGAAGTCGGCCTCGGCTACCTCAAGCTCGGCCAACCCCTCAACACCCTATCCGGCGGCGAATCCCAACGCCTCAAACTCTGCCAACTACTCTCCACAAGCACCGTAGCTGGGACTTGCAGTCCCAGTCCGTCGAAGGGACATCCTGTCCCTTCAAAACTCCTCATCCTCGACGAACCCACCACCGGCCTCCACTTCTCCGACATCCAAAATCTCTTGGCCGTATTCCAAAAACTCGTCGATGCCGGCCACAGCCTGCTCGTCATCGAGCACAACCTCGACGTCATCAAATGCGCCGACTGGATCCTCGACCTAGGCCCCGAGGCAGGAAAACACGGCGGCCAGCTCATCGCCCAAGCCACCCCCGAAAAAGTCGCCCTCCAAAACTCCCCCACCGCCCGTTACCTCAAGTCCGCCCTGGGACCGCTGAGCCCCAGCTCGGCGCGTTCGCCCAATGAGCCACCCCCACCCCAAAAAACCCAAACAGGGCCATCCAAAGCCCCTCTTCCACCGATCACGGATCACTCGGCACTGATCACGTTAAAAGGCGCCCGCCACCACAACCTCAAAAACATCTCCCTCGACATCCCACGCGACCAGCTCGTCGTCATCTCCGGCCTCTCCGGCTCCGGCAAATCCACCCTCGCCTTCGACATCCTCTTCGCCGAAGGCCAGCGGCGCTTCCTCGACTCCATGTCCGCCTACGCCCGGCAATTCGCCGAGCAGCTCGAAAAACCCGAAATCGACCAACTCCAGGGCCTCCCGCCCACCGTCGCCATCGAACAACGCATCTCCCAGGGCGGCGTGAAATCCACCGTCGCCACCGTCACCGAACTCTGGAACTTCATCCGCCTGCTCTACTCCAAACTCGGCACCATCCACTGCCCCGACTGCCAGATCCCCGTCGAAAAACAATCCATTGCCGCCATCGAGCAGACCATCCTCGGCCACCTCAAGCGCGGCCCCGTCACCCTGCTCGCCCCCGTCATCCGCGGCAAAAAAGGCTACCACACCGAAGTCGCCCAATGGGCGCTCAAACAAGGCTTCACCCGCCTGTTAGTCGATAAACAATTCAAAGACGCCGAAACCTTCACCCGCCTCGAACGCCTCAAGGAGCACGACATCGACGTTGAGGTTGCTAGTTTTCAGGGTTCAGTTTTCAGCAAGAGCAAGCCCAAGCGCGGAGCTTCTCTACTGAAAACTGAAAACTTAAACCTAGCAAACTCACTCGCAAGATCCCTAGAAATCGGCAAAGGCCTCATCCGCATATTAACCCCCGAAAAAAAGTTCATCTTGTTGTCCACCAACGCCGCCTGCCCGTCCTGCAACACCTCCTTCGACGACCTCGACCCACGTCTCTTCTCCTTCAACTCGCCCCACGGCTGGTGCCTCGAATGTCGCGGCCACGGTCGCATACCCAAGCGCGCCCGCCGTTTCGACACCTCGCGTTTCGACTCCGTCCTCGAAGCCGAAATCGACGCCGACCGCGCCATCTCCCGCATGGATCAGGAAGAACTCATCCAATGCCCTTCCTGCCAAGGCTCCCGCCTCAACCCCGTCGCCGCGAGCGTCCGCCTCATGGGAACGCCAAAGAACAAGTCCGCCGCCACAGGCAGCAGTGGCTGGGGCGTCTCGCCCCAGACCGTCGCCGGAGCGTCTCGCTCCGGCATCCCCATCTCCAACCTATCATCCTTCACCATCACCCAAGCCACGCAACACTTCACCACCCTCAAATTCCCCGACGCCCGCTCGAACCTCATCGCCCGCGACATCCTCCCCGAGATC
>SLAD01000148.1 GCA_007126995.1 Kiritimatiellia bacterium
CCAGGGTGGGACAAGCGTCGGGGCATGCTACCCCGTCTCATTACCGCCGGGCTTACTACGAAGCTGCCTGCAGCATTGTAGGTTGGTAATGAGGTCAAGCCCCATATACAATGTGGTTAGTATTTTAAATGCACAAAGGGTGCAGGCGAGGAGAGGTTTATACTTCGGGCGAGGGCCATGGGCCACCAAGAGGTGAGCGACTGGTGTGTAGCCTGCTCCCAAATACATAACATTACCCATGTTACAGACTTATGGGTAATGATTACACACGAGGTGAGAACATGGATGTCCCTAAGGACACACCAGAGGTTCTTATTAAGATAGCACTAGCATTACGGCAGCAAATACTGATACGCGGGAGGGAATACGATGGCAAAGCAAGACGACTTCAACAAGTTCATGAGCAAGATGGGGGACAGTGTTCAGAAGAGGTTGGATAATCCGGGTTTCTGTAGGTTTTGCGGTCAACCATTAGAGTTAACCGACCAGGGACAGGATCAATTCCAGTGGGAGTCTAAGCATCAAGTGCATATGGCATGTGCCCGCCATGCGGCCATGCGGCAACGGCGAGGGGAATAGATGGATTTGTGTGAGATGTACAACCATACTGTCGAGCGGGAGCTGTATACATCATGGGCAGGCATAAAGTATATACAGCTGGAACTAGAGGTTGACGGAGATATTATAACTATACCATACGTATATACGGAGTTCCAGAACTACGCGCATCAATCATGGAAGCTTGATGATATGACAATCAACTTCAAATCCAGGGAGGGGACGCTAACATGCCACAAGTCAATGAGCTATGCCGATTGTACAACATGATCGTGGAGGATATCTACATCATTGATACTAGTGAGTATACTATCACCACAACACCTTATGAATTCGCCGACAGGAACGACTACACAATATACATCAGACCTTTCACAACCACTGATAACACTACGGATCAGTACACATGGTACAGACCTATGAGTTCAGGTGGTGGAGGTAGTGGCGAGATAGAAATCAGGTGGGATAGTGCATCTACGGCAAATACTACCTATAGGGCTACCGGCTACGGAGGCGGCAGCTAGACCACACACTAGGAGCTAGATACATGGGTTCATTCACAATGCAACAGATACAGGACTACTTACGCTGTCCAATGATGTATAATCTGCGCTACCGACTGAAGATGGAAGCTCCCATAAATGTATATGATGCCTATGAACGTCTGATGAACGATACCATCGCCTATATGTACTATAATATCATGGATAATCACACTCTCATCTCCTCCGCACAGTTCAAGAGGAAGTGGGAAAGCCTCTGGTGGCCCGACGATGTGGAAGATCCCATGGTATTCGTGCTCACACCCATGTATGGATCCATACCTAAGGACGGGCGCAAGTCCAAGCGCGAGGGTATCGAGGCAAGGCGCAAACGCCTGGCACTAGAGGGCTGGAGTATCCTGAATAACCTCCATAGGCAGGTGTCCGCTAACCCCGGCGAGCCTATCGCCGTACAACATGAGTTCACCTTACCCATAGGAGAGCACCACGTATCCAGCCAGATTGATCTAGCACAGATAGTTAAGATGCCCATTGGCCAGCGTATAGAGTTAGTGCATTTCTATGTTAGACGCAATACCCCGGATGCCTTCGAGGTGCGTAACAACCTCAAGACTACTTTCCAAAGTTACGCCTTCCGCCAACTCTTCCAGACGCGGGAGGACACCATCATCTATTACTACCTTCATAAGGGAGAACGGCTAAGTACGCACCGTGACAAGCGTGACTTCAGCCGACTTGAAGCTATCCTAGATAACGTATGCACTAGTATTGAGCAGCAACTATTCTTCCCCAGGCATAGCTTCTATTGTGATACCTGTTACCTACAAGACCCATGCAGTCAATGGGGGAAATGAGGAGGATAATCATGCTCAAATTCTTCAACGAGAGGAAGGAAGTGGTATTCATCCAGCATGATGATGGTACCATCGAGATCCTCAATGAGGAACTTAAGCGCCAATGGGAGGAATTACAGCAGCATAAGGAGGAATAGATGTACCAGTTCATATATCCACCAACAGTAAATTATAACTGGCTATACCAACGTCCGCAACAGCTGACAGCAGCGTTTGCGAAGATTGGGTATACATCCATCTTCTACAGCAAACAACGCAAACAAGAATTATATCATCCCATTCCAGGTTGTACTATAGCCCCTGACAATTGGCAAGCGTCGCCTCATACGCCGGACACCAAAGTTGTATTATGGGTTTCTCATCCACGCACTCATATAACACAAATCAAGCGCTATAGACATCATATTCTAGTCTTTGATGCAATTGATATGCCAGTTGGTGAATTCTCTGGTTGGCAAGAAGGCTATAATGAACTTGCTGGATTGGCCGATGTAGTATTTACCACTGCCCAGGCCTTGTATGACCTCAACCGTTCGCTAAATAGTCAAGTATATATGTTGCCCAATGCAGCCGATTTCCTACACTTCAACACACCTGTAGATATACACCCTACACTAAATCCTTTTAAATCCGACAACAAACCAATCATTATGTATATAGGCGCGGTAGCATCATGGCTAGACTGGGATCTACTTGATCAAGTAATATCTGCTTGCCCACACTATAACTTTATTATGATTGGTCCACTATATAATATTAAACCCACCAAACAGCTGCTCAAACCTAACCTATACTATCTAGGGCACCAAGACTACAAGGACCTACCTGGTTTCTCACAGTATGCAGATGTGTGCATTAACCCATTCCTTATTAATGAGATGACTGTAGGGGTAGACCCCATTAAGGTTTACGAATATATGGCTACTGGTAAGCCTATTGTGTCTACACCCCTGCCAGAACTAATCAAATACAACGAGATAATGCACATAGCTGACACATCTGATGCATTCATTAATGCCATTAACCAATCTATTGCCAGCCCAACATGGCAGCGCAGTCAACGTATCGAGATTGCTCAAGAACATTCGTGGGTTGCCAGGGCCTTAACAGCTGCGTCAGTGCTAGATACAATCCATACCGGCGATGACTATAAAGAGTATCCCGAACC
>SLAD01000098.1 GCA_007126995.1 Kiritimatiellia bacterium
ACATACGAAGGCATGTTTATTTTTAAGGACGCGCTGAAAGACGATGAGCTGGAAGCGGCCGTCAAAGTTGTGCGCGAGGAAATTGAAAAGCTGGGCGGCTCCGTTGAGAACACCGCGCGGATGGGGCGTCGTCCGTTTGCGCGCTTGCAAGGCAAGCGGCACAAGGCCGGCCACTACATCGTCATGAATTTTTCCGCCGATCCGCAATCCATTACGCCGTTACTGGCCCGTCTGAAGCTGAATGCCGACGTGTTCCGCACCCAAATTACGGCGCAGGACCCGGCCAAGGCTGCGGCGCAGTCCGATGAACAGGCCGAGCCCGCCACCGTGGAAGGATAAGCTATGGCATCCCTGAACAAAGTATTCATTATCGGCAACCTGACGCGCGATCCCGAGGTACGCTATCTGCCTTCCGGCGCCGCCGTGGCGGATCTTCGATTGGCCTCCAATCGCCGTTTCAAAACGCAGCAGGGCGAAGACAAGGAAGAGACCTGCTACGTCAATGTCTCCGCGTGGGGACGCCAGGCCGAAACGTGCGGGCAATACTTGTCCAAAGGTTCGCCCGTGCTGGTTGAGGGGCGACTGCGCTACGAGGAATGGGAAAAGGACGGGCAAAAGAATAGTCGCATCTCCATCACGGCCGAACGGGTTCAGTTTATGGGCAGCCCGCGCTCCAGCAGCGAGTACGGCGATTCGCCGGAAGGCGGCAGTGATCGTACGCCGCCGGCCAGCAACCCCGGCGGGCCGTCGGATGGACCGGGCGATGATGATGACCTGCCGTTTTAACGGCACGTCCCGAGGATTTCGCGGAAGCGAAGCATGCTGAATAGGTAACGAAGGATAATCGTATGAAGAAGAAGACTAGTCCGCGGCGTAGACGTCCGCGTTATGATGATAATGATGCCGCCCGCGGTCCCAAGCGTTTGGAGGGCGTCGAGCACATTGATTACAAGGATGCCGAATTGCTGCGGCGTTTCATGACCGAGCGGGGCAAGATCATGCCGCGTCGGACCACCTACGCATCGGCCAAGCAGCAGCGGCAGATTCGTTCGGCGATTCGCCGCGCGCGCGTGATGGGATTATTGCCGTAAGCACAGAGGAGTAGAGTGATGGCTAAAGAATTGATTTTAATGGCCGACGTGGACGGCCTCGGTGTTGAGGGCGAAATCGTTAAGGTGGCGGACGGCTATGCGCGTAACTTCTTGTTGCCGCAGAAGAAAGCCGTTGCGGTAACCGCCGGCACCAAGCGTCTGGTTGAGAAGAAGAAGGCCGAGCGTATTGCGCGTGAAGCGGCCTCCCTGAAAGAAGCGCAGGACCTCGCGGCGCAGGTTGAAAAGCTGGCCATCAGCTTGCCGGTCAAAGCAGGGGAATCCGGACAAATGTACGGATCGATTGGCGCGGCGGACATCCTGGCGGCGCTCGAGAAGGAAGGCTTCAAGTTCTCGCGCAAGCAGATCGAGCTCAGCGCCCCGATCCGATCACTGGGTACCGTTGATGTCCCCGTTAAGTTGCATGCCGAGGTTTCCGCGACTCTGAAAGTCACCGTCGTCGAGGAATAAGCCGGGATGGTTACCAAGGTCACTCCCGCACCAAAGCCCAAGAGTGATCGCATTCCCCCGTACAGCCCGGAAGCGGAACGCGGCGTGCTCGGCTCTGCCCTGCTGGACGCGACCCGCGTGATCGACCTGTGTGTTGAGCGCCGGTTAACGCCGGAATCGTTTCATGTGCCCGCGCACCAGACGTTGTTTCAAACGTTGGTGGACATGAGCAACAGTGGGCAGGTGATTGACCTGCTGACGGTCGGCGATCGACTGGAATCGGCCAACCTCATCAAGCAGGTGGGCGGACGCGAATTCATTCTCGACTTGGTTGACGCCACGCCCACCGCCGCGCATGCCGAACACTACATCGAAATCGTACGGCAAAAACATTTGCTGCGCATCATCATCGACCGCTCGCGCGAAGCCATCGACAAATGCTACGGCGCGGAAGAGGAGGCCGATGAAATCCTGGGACAAACCGAGCAAAGCTTCTTTGATATTGGCGAAATGACCAGCGGAGCCTTGGTGCCGTGGGAGAAATTGATCCACAGCACCATGCAGGACATCGAAAACATCTTTCAGGAAAAGAAGGGCATCACCGGGGTCCCAACCGGCTATGTCGACTTGGATCGAAAACTGATGGGACTGCAACCCAGCGACATGATCATCATCGCTGCCCGTCCGTCGATGGGTAAAACGTCGCTAGCCATGAATATTGCCGAGAAGGTCGCGCTGGGCGAAGTATCCGATAAGCAGGCGCGGCCCGTCGCCGTCTTCAGTTTGGAAATGTCCAGCGAACAATTGGTGCGACGCATGATCTGTTGCCGTGCGCGCGTCTCAGCGCACAAGCTGGCGACAGGCTATTTGACCCAGGTGAATCACGGGCACCTCATGAACGCGGCCGATGCCTTGATGAAAGCGCCGATGTTCATCGACGATAGCGCCGGCTTAAGCGCGGTCGAGTTGCGCGCCCGGGCGCGACGCTTAAAGAAACGGTTCGGAATCGAGTTGATCGTGGTGGATTACCTGCAACTGCTGAACTATCCGCAATACGCCCGCGAAGGACGGCAACGCGAAACGCAGGCCATCTCCGGCGCCTTGAAGGCGATGGCCAAGGAATTGAAAATCCCGGTCATCGTATTGAGTCAGCTTAGTCGCGCTCCGGAAACGCGCGACACGAAATCGGCCGTGCCTAAATTATCTGACCTGCGCGACTCCGGCTCGATTGAGCAGGACGCGGATGTCGTCGCCTTGCTACGGCGACCGTGCAAATATCCGGCCGACAAGGATGCCGCTGACATTACCCTCTCGATCCTCGATATTGCCAAGCATCGCAACGGGCCGACCGGTGAAGTCCGTTTGCACTTCGAAGAGGACTACACCCGCTTCGAGGACCGTGCCGCACCCGGTGTTGATCACGAGGAAGCCTTCGCCCCGGATGAAGAGGGTATCGAAGTATGATGCGGCTTGGTGTAGGCATCCTCTTGCTGGTGTGTATGGCCGCAGGCGCAACGTTTGCGAATCCGTCCGGACCGCCCATGGTCCGCGAGGTGCGTGTCGATAATCGTGGACCGGGGCCGCTTGACGAACAGTCGGTGCGCGCCTTTTTACTGACGCGAGCGGAGCAACCCTATGATCCACTGACAGCCAACCAGGATGTCCGGGCGCTGCTCGAGACCGGCCGATTCAGCGATGTCGTCGTGGCCGTAAACCCCTTGCCGGCGCGCCGGGAGGTGGACGTCATTTTTGAGGTGCGCAACAAGCCGCGCCTGCGCAGCATTCAGGTGAGCGGGGCCGAGCACGTCAGCAACCGTCGTGTGCGCAGTTGGCTGAATCTGGATATTGGATCGCGCGTGGACGATGTGCTGATGGCGGTACGCGCCCAGAACGTGTATGAGGAGTACCGCAAACGCTTCTTTCTGGAGCCAAGGCTTTCCTGGGAGATCGATGTCCATCCGGAAACCGGTCTGGCGGATGTGCGGGTGAACGTGAAGGAAGGGCCACGCGCCAGCATTTGGCGGATTGGTTTCGAAGGCAACGAGGCCGTGCCAGCCCGTTCGTTGCGCCGAGTGATGCAACAAAAGAACTGGCGGCCGTGGGCGCGTTTGACGAAGCGCAATCGTTTTGACCCCTACGTCTTGAATGCCGATCGCGATTCCTTGCGTCGCACGTATATGGAGCGGGGCTTTCTCGACGTGCGCATCGGGGATCCGGTGATTGAAGAAGGGCCCGGCCGGAAGGTTAGCGTTACCATCCCTGTTGAAGAGGGGCCGCTATATCATGTTGGAGAGGTGACGGTTGACGGCGTAAGTCGCTTCGAGCTGAACGAGGTTCGGTCGGCGCTGACGATTGGTCCCGGAGATGTGGCGCGCACCACAGACATCGAGCGCAGCCGCGCCGGTCTGCGTGACTTCTATGGCAGTCGCGGATACATTCGCACCCGCGTGCGGGAGCGGTTGGAGCCCGACTTCGATGCGGCGATGGTGGACGTTGAATACTCTATCTCCGAGGGCGAGTTGTCGCACATCCGCGATATTGAAATCCGCGGCAATCGGCGAACACGTGACAAGGTGATTCGGCGTGAGTTGGCGGTTGTGCCCGGCGATATCTACGATGAGGTGCGGGTGCGGCGCAGCGAAATCCGTTTAATGAACATGGGGTACTTCGATCGCGTACGCGTCTATGATCAGCCAACGCGGGAAGCGAACCGCTATGATCTCGTGTTCGATGTGGAAGAAGGCCGCACGGGTGAGTTGTCCGCAGGGGCCGGCTTCTCCAGTATCGATCGCGTGATAGGTTTTGCCAGCATCGCGCAAAACAACTTTGATCTGTTCGGTTGGCCTCACTTCACCGGTGGCGGTCAGCGGGCTCAATTACAGACGCAATTTGGTAGCCGTCGCACCGACTTGAATTTGTTCTTCGTCGAACCGTGGTTTTTGGATCGCCAACTTGAACTCGATGTGAATCTGTTCCGTCGCGACTTGCGTTATTTCCGGAGCGAATACGAGCAGCGCAGTATTGGTGGCGAAGTGGGATTGGCCTGGCCGGTGGGGCGGTTCAGCCGTTTGCGTGTGGCGTATGGGCTGCAGGAATACGATATCCGCAATGTCCGCGACACCGCCTCGGACATCATTAAGGCCGAGGAGGGCAAGCGAACCAAGAGCGCGGTAAGCGTGAGTTTGCGGCGCGATACGCGTGATCGTCCTTTCGTTCCCACAAGGGGAAACCGGTCCGTGCTGACAGCCGAGTTGGCCGGCGGCCCCTTGCAGGGGGATACCGACTTGTACGGCTTGTCCGCCAGAAGCTCGCAGTTCTACCCGCTTTGGTTCGATCATGTCCTGAGTTTTCGCGGTGCGGTCCAAGTCGTCGAGGAATATGGCGATTCGGAGCGCGTGCCGATTTTTGATCGTCTGTTTCTTGGCGGCATGCGGGACATTCGCGGTTTCCGTTTTCAGGACGTCGGCCCAAAGGATGAGAACGGACAGCCCATTGGCGGTCGCTCCTCCGCGTTCTTTAGTGCTGAGTATACCGTGCCGGTATTGCCGATTGTGCGGCTAGCGACGTTTTACGATATCGGCATGGTTTGGGAGGATGCGTATGAGTTCCGCTCCGATGACCTCAATTCGGCTGTCGGGGTAGGCGTGCGTTTCGATATCCAAGGGTTCCCGTTGCGCTTCGACTATGCCTGGCCGCTGGAGACGGATGAGTTCAACGACCGCAAGTCCGGCCGGTTCAGCTTCATGATCGGTCACGTTTTTTAGCGCGGGAAACTGAACAGTTCGGACGCACAGGCGTCGAATAGACAGTCTTCGGGGAGCATGTTAGGTTATCCCGTAACGCGCGTTCGTGCGGGATTTTTCGCGAGCGCAGGAGTGCTGGAGCAGAATAGAGATTTAGGAGGAGAACCATGGGTAGTATTCGAAATATGCTAATCGTCGGCCTGTTGGCCTGTGTTGCACTGGTCGCATTACCGGTTCACGCTCAGGACGGACGGGTTGTATTCGTTGATCTGGAGCGCATCTTTGACGAGTTCCACAAGACGCAGCGTGCCTTCGAGGGACTCGAGCAGCGCGCGCAGGAAAACCGGGCCGAACGCGATCGCCGCATCGCGCGACTGCAGGAGTTGCAGGAGCAATACCAGGCCGCTCGCGAGATCTCTGCCGATACCGCGATGAGCGAAGTGGTGCGCGAAGAGAAGCGCAATGAGGCCATCGATTTGCAACTGGAAATTGAGCGCTACCGCGAGCAGAGCGAGGAAGTATTGATGGAGCTGGCGCAGGCGCAGCAGGCGGATGAGCAGCGCATTCAGCGACGGTTAGTGGACGAGATTCTGGAGCGCTTGGAGCGCTGGGGCCGCCAGCAAGGTTATTTGGCCGTACTGGACGCCTCCGGGCGGGCCGTCACCGGAGTGCCGGTGACGCTGTATGTCGATAGCCGGGCGGATGTCACTGATGCCTTCCTCGAAGTCCTAAACTCAGCGCGGTAAACCGGCGACCGGTATGAAGGGATTGACGGTAGGGGAGATTGCGGAGCGGATCGGCGGTGACGTGCAGGGCGCGGCCGATGCGATCGTGCAAAGCGTGGCGGGGTTGCGTGAGGCGCGACCGACGGATGTATCGTTTCTGGCGAATCCAAAGTATACCGCCTACGTGAAGTCGACCCAAGCCGCCGCTGTGCTGGTGCGGAAAGAGTTTGATGACGATGTCGCAACCACCTTAATCCGCGTCGACAATCCCGATGCCGCTTTTGCCCAAGTGGCGTCCTGGTTCACCGTGCCTCCGCCGGAATTCGAACCCGGCATTCATCCGTCCGCTGTGGTCAGCGATCAGGCGCAGATCGGCGAACAGGTGTACATCGGACCGCACTGCGTGATCGAGGCGGGCGCCGTAATCGGTGATCACTGTGTCTTGGTCGCTCAAGTTTATGTTGGTCACGACGTTCACCTTGGCGCCGAAAGTCGCATCTACCCCAATGTCACCATTCGCGAAGGCTGTCGCATCGGGCAACGGGCGATCGTCCATAGCAGCAGCGTGATCGGCGGGGACGGCTTCGGATACAGTGTCGATGAAAAAGGGGTGCGCACGAAGATTCCGCAGGTGGGCATTGTAGAGATCGGTGATGATGTGGAAATCGGTTCCGCCGTGACAATTGATCGCGCCCGCTTCGGTCGCACGGTGATTGGTAACGGTGTCAAGATCGACAATCTTTGCATGATTGCGCACAACTGTGTGATTGGCGATCATGCCGTGATCGTCTCCCAAGTGGGCATTTCTGGCAGCACGGTCGTGGGCAAGCACTCGATTCTGGCGGGCCAGGTCGGTGTAGCCGGTCACCTGGTGATTGGTGACAAAGTGGTCGCGGAAGGCCGTGCCGGCATCACCAAAGACATTCCTGCGGGCGAGATTGTGTATGGTTTTCCGGCCGCGCCGCGCGCGGCGGCCGCCCGTACCCATGCACATGTGCAGCGCTTACCCAAGCTGAAAGAGAAGGTGGCCGAGTTGGCGGCGCGCGTGAAAGAGCTGGAAGGGCGTTAGTCCCGGTCAATCGGCGCGGCAATCAAGTTGCCCCATTCCGTCCAGCTACCGTCATAGTTGCTGACATCTTCCAGTGCGAGCAGGTCCGATAAGACAAACCACGTATGGGCGGAACGCTCGCCGATGCGGCAGTACACCACGGTTTTGCGATTGGGGTTCAAGCCCGCTCGCGTGAATAATTCGAGCAGATCGCTTCCCGATTTGAAAGTGCCATCCTCGTTGACGGTTTCGGTCCAGGGGATGTTGATCGCGCCGGGGATATGTCCGCCACGTATCGCTGACTCCTTCATGCCCGGCGGCGCGATAACCTCTCCACGATATTCCGCCGGCGAACGGACATCCACCAAGTTCAAGGTGCCGTGATCCAGATGTGCAAAAATACCATCTTTGAAACAGCGGATGGCATGCTGCGTGGACTCAGCGGGGACGTAATCCGACGGCGACGTGGTGGGGACCTCTGTGACCAAGCGCCGTCCTTCCAGTAGCCACTTGGTCCGTCCCCCGTCCATGAGTTTCAGTTTGTCCTCGGGATGGCCGTGATAGCGAAATTGCCACAGGGCGTAGGCTGCGAACCAGTTGTTGTTGTCGCCGTAAAAGACCACGGTGGTGTCGGCTGTGATGCCCAACTGACTGCCAAGTTGCTTGAATTGAGTGGGGGTTAGGACATCGCGTCGCACACTGTCGCAGAGCTGCGACGTCCAGTTCACGCCAAAGGCCCCTTCGATGTGCCCGTGATCATACGCCGACGTATCCACATCCACTTCCAGCAAGCGAACGCCCGCGTCACGGCCATGTTGAGCCACCCACTCGGTACTGACCAGCATCTTACTCATGCTTGGACTCTACCGAAAGCGAGGCAAAGGTGAAACCACGAAAAACACGAAAGGGCACGAAAAGGGTTGAGTAGGCGTCCATGATCGCATAGCTCTCTTCCTTATAAATCAACTCTGCCACATCGTCCTCCCTCGTTTTGCGAAGCAAAGAACACAATAGACGGGTCCCTTTTCGTGCCTTTGGTGGTTTCCCCGCGTCAATTTCTTGAGCGGTAGTTGGGCGCGTCTTTCGTGATGGTGATGTCGTGGGCGTGTCCTTCGTTGGCGCCTGCGGGACTGATGCGCCGGAATTGACCGCGGGCATGTAGTTCGGCAATCGTGCGGCAGCCGCAATAGCCCATGCCCGCCCGCAGGCCGCCGGCTTGCAGCTTGAGTACCTGTGCAACCGATCCAGCAAACGGCACCATGCCCTCGACGCCCTGTGGAACCAACTCGTCGTCGTCGGCACCCGCTTGACCGTATCGTTCACGACTGCCCGCGCGATTGCGCATCGCATCCAGGCTGCCCATGCCTCGATAGACGACATACTGGCGTCCTTGATAAATCATCTTTTCGCCTGGACTTTCGTCGGTGCCCGCCAGAATCGATCCCATCATGACTGCATCGGCACCGGCCACGATCGCCTTGACGATGTCGCCTGAACTGCGGATGCCGCCATCGGCAATCACAGGGATGCGGCCCTCCAGCGCCGTGGCGCACTCATAAATGGCGGTGAGCTGGGGTATCCCGACACCAGCCACCACGCGCGTAGTGCAGATGGAGCCGGGGCCAATCCCGACTTTCACCGCGTCCGCGCCCGCCTCGACCAGTGCCAGCGCGGCCTCTGCCGTGGCGATGTTGCCCGCCACTACAGCAATGTCTGGATACGTACCCTTGATCCATTCCACCATCTGTAACACGCCCGCACTGTGTCCGTGGGCCGTGTCTACAACCAGTACGTCGACGTGCTGCTCGGCCAACGCGTCCACTCGCTCATTGTCACCCGGTCCCACCGCCGCAGCCACACGCAGACGATATTGGGCGTCGCGATTGATCAAGGGTTGCTCATTTTCGATCAGCGAGCGTACGTCCGTGTAGCTATAGAGTCCCGCCAACCGATTCTGCGCGACCAGGGGCAGTTTGCCAATCCGCTCCGCTTGCATGATGCGATACGCCTCGCGCAAAGTGGTGCCGGCCGGCGCCGAAACGACCTCCGTGGTCATCACGGATCCGATTCGTGCGTGTGGATCGGTCGTAAATTTGATGTCGCGCGAGGTCAGCAGACCGACCAAGTGACCGTCATCGTCCACAATTGGAAAGCCGCTGAACGTTAGCCCACGCGCTTTACGCAGCGCCTGCACGTCGTCCAGTGTTTGATCGGGGCGGAAGGTCACCGGCTCCATAATCAAACCGTTCAGATGCACTTTCACCGCATGGACTAGATCAGCCTGCTCTTGGGGCGTCAGGTTCTTGTGGATCACGCCAATCCCGCCCTGCATCGCCATCGCCACCGCCATCTCCGCTTCCGTCACCGTGTCCATCGCGGAGCTGAGGAAGGGCATATGCAAACGAATGTCAGCGGCCAGCCGGGTTTCCAGCTCCGCCTCATGCGGCAGGAAGTCGGCGTACTGCGTGAGCAACGTGACGTCGTCAAAGGTTAGCGCCTCGTGCGGAAAAGACGCCATGAACTCGGCTAGGGCAGGGTTTCGACTCATCCCAATAATTCGCGCTCCAAGGATTCGTAACGATTAATCATCTGCCGCACGTAACGCCGCTTTTCGTTGTAGCTGCCGGGATAGAAGCTTCCCTTGAAGCCGGAAATAACGATGTTGCGCAGTTGCTGGCGGGTGATCGGGATTTCGCTGACCAGCAGTTCCAGCTCCTGGGATACTGTTGTATTCGACACCAACCGATTATCCGTGCAGATGGAGATCGATAAGTTGTGGTCCAACATCTGGCGAATCGGGTGCTCGGCAACGGACTTAATCGAGGGCGTGGTTTGCAGGTTGCTCGTCAGATTGACCTCGATCGCAATCCGCTGGCTGGCTATGTACTCGGCCAGCAGGCGGGTATACTTTTCTGGATCCTCAATCATCGGATTCTGGATCATCTCGTGGGCAAATAAGAAGGTGCCGTGTCCGATCCGGTTCGCGTGGCAATCCGTGATGGCCTGAAAGATGGATTCGGGGCCATACGCCTCACCGGCGTGAACGGTTTTGCGGAGGAAGTGTTTGTGCGCGTAGCCGAACGCCTCGCGGTGATCATCCGCCGGGTAGCCCGCTTCCTCGCCGGCCAGATCGAACGCCACCACCGGTATACCTTCCTTTTGGGCCATTGCTACGCCGGCCCGGGCGATTTCCAGCGAAGCGGTCGCAAAGACCTCTTTCTTGCGGGCGTATGACATCAGGCTCAAGAGCTTGCGGTAGTAGTCAGACATGTGTTCGTTGAAGGAGCGCAATGCACACACAATGATGCCATATTCAAAGGGAATATCGGTTCCGTTTTTGACCGGTTCGCTGCGATTGTGCTCGTCTTTTGCCTGATCCATGCCGTCTGCCACTGCGCGGACCACGTCAGCGAGTTGGAACTCATCGTGGCAATGCAATTGCGGCGCGAAGCGGACCTCGACGTAGCGAACCCCTTCCTCCAGATTGTCCTGGGCCAGTTCGTAAGCAATGCGTTGGATGTTCTCCGCCTTTTGCATCACCGCGCAGGTGTAAGCGAAGCCCTGCAGATACTCGGGCAGGCTGGCATAATGCGGCTTGAAGACCTTCTCCTTTAAGCCTGCCTCATCGGTTGCCGGCAGCGGGATTCCATCTTGATCCGCCAACTCGATCAGGGTGGGGATGCGCAGCGATCCGTCCAAGTGGACATGCAGATCGGTTTTGGGTATCGCGCGAATGAACTCTGGGGTAATGGGGGCACTCATGTTCTTGTCCTTCCTGTAACGTTTGCTACGAGAGTATAACGGCGCGTCCTGCGTCTGGCTAGTCTTGATATTCAAATGGCAAGAACGCGGATTGACGCACCTGGGGTTCGGTGCTACAACGTTCGTCCTGCTTCATCTCAGGCTGCACCCGTGGTGGAACTGGCAGACACGCAAGATTCAGGTTCTTGTGCTCGCAAGGGCGTGGAGGTTCGAATCCTCTCGGGTGCACCATTTGTTTTGTCGCATTTCTGACCCGCACTGATTATCCCGCGCGAACCTTCGCGAATGACTTGGACGCGCGATCAGGGCTGTGGTAAATTCCTCGCCAATGATGATCACGAATGACGGTGCATGGTTCGCAACTGTGTGCCGTTCGGAACGATATGAGTGTAGCCCTCAATAATCAGGTGTTGGTGCTGAACCGGCTCTGGCAGGCGGTGAATATCTGCTCTGTCGAACGGGCTATGGCGCTGCTCTACACCGATCATGCGCAGGTGGTCAATGAAACGGAAGGTGAATTCAGTACCTTCTCATTTCAGGAGTGGTGCGATCTGTCGACAGCCGAACCGCACGATGAAATGATTCATTCGATTTCCCTGCGCATCCGCATTCCGCGTGTGATTGTGCTGCTGTTCTTTGACCGCTTACCGCGCAAGGAAGTGAAGTTTACCCGCAACAATCTCTTTGAGCGCGATCACAACATGTGCCAGTACTGTGGCAAACGGTTTGAGCGCTGTGATTTGAATATCGATCATGTG
>SLAD01000075.1 GCA_007126995.1 Kiritimatiellia bacterium
ATCCGTCACCAGCGCCAAATCCGTCTCCCGCGCAAACACTTCAGCGGCAGCAGCCGGGTCCGACCCCGCCACACGATTTAGAATCGCCACGTCTTTCAATAGATACGCCTGGCCGGCGCCGTTGACGTGAATGAGCAAGCGCAAGTGGGCCTGATCGTGCGTCGGCGTGGGCACTTCAGGATCGGGCGCGACGGGAACATTGGCCGCGTCCAACGGGACGGACACTTCGTTTACCGCCTGCAGTGAAACCGAGCCGACCCATAGCCCTCTGTAAGGACTGGCCTGCCCCGAGGCGGCGAGCGGCAGTATGGCAGGCAGCCACGCAAGTAGCGCGACCATGCTTTGGGTCCGGAGAGAATCAAGTTTGCGCATGACGTGTCTTCCTTTTTTGCAGCACAATCGAGTCACTGGAGTTCGCCTTTTGAAGCAGTGACAGCCAAATAGGTTTCGGTGCCCAGATCCGTGCGAATGCGCAGCATCGAGTGCAACACGCCGGACGGCGCATCCCGCAGGTTGAGGTTCAAGGGCAGACTCAGTGCCGCCCCCGCCTCCAGCTCGGGGAACTGATGCTCCCACGGGCCGGCATCAAAATGCAGGGTCATATTCCGGAATCCGGGCGCCTCCTCGTCGAATGCCCGTACCACCATGGCCATTGGAATCACGTCATTGTGTTCGGTGATGTGCTCCACCGTAAACGAAAGCGGATGGCCGGTGCGATTGCGGAAGGTGATCGCGCTACCGCTCTCCCGGGACAAGGTCAGACCGAAGACCGAGGGCACCGACACGTCGAGTGGCCCCTGATAGTCAGATCGGCCGCGGGTATAAATCCAAAAGGCCTCGCCAGACCGCATGACTTCGGCCGTCGGATCAAGAACCTGGCGCCATGTGCCATCAACCAACCGATAGATCTTGTTGTGATTGTGTGCAGACGAGGGCCCGAAGAATTGGGCAAACGTCGGTGCACCTGGCGATTGCACGCTAAAACCGGTGAAATTATACGCATTCGGCGTCCACGAGCGGCGCGTCGGCGGAATCCGGCCTTCGATCAACAGCGATACGTTGGTAGCGCTATTAATCAGGTACGGCGTTTGCCCTTTCAGCGAATACAGGGTGGTCAGCAGAGCATCGGACCGGTTCGGCGCATACCAAACACCCCAACCGTAGGCACGCAGCATATCAGCGGAGGGATTGCCGACAAATTGCGCACTGCGGCGCGGCGTTGTGTACGCCGCAATGATATCCACCGGCACATCCGCAAACAGTTTCGCCGGATCGCTGATCAATGGATCGACTTCAAGGAAGACCGCATTCCACCCGGGATTCAAGTCGAGCGCTTGTTGCCGAATAGGCTGGGCGGATAATGGAATTGAGATGGCCCCGAAGCCGAAGAAGACAAGAACGAAAAGGAGGGCCCGACATACTGGCCGTCCCCCACAAACACGACCACGCGATACCGTCATACTAACCTCCGGAATTCTCCAGACATAAAAAGCTCATCCCCCCGCCCGCTACAGTGTCGCGCGCCCTCCGAATTCTCCCGGAGAAAAAGGTCAGCATATTATGCCGATGGATGCGTGGCACCTGAATGCACTATCGGGGAAATTTTTATTACATTTGCGGATCGAAAAGCAATCCTAAAATGCGCAAGAAGAAAAATACATCCAAGGCTTACCGATAGGGACGGACGTCGGGATCAACGCGCGAGCCGTCGCGAATATGGTCGCCCGGATGGATGACGACCATCTCTCCCTCATCCAGCCCCTCCAGCACCTGGCTCCATAGACGGCTGCGTCGGCCCGGCTCGACGGTGCGGAGCCGTGCCCTTCCCTCATCCACCACGAAGACGGACCACTCATCTCCTTCCCGGAACAGGGCGCTGACGGGGATTTGCATGACGTCATCCGATTCCCATAAAATGAAGCGGGCCTCGACGCGGAACCCCTTCCCCAGCGAGGCCCACTCTTCGCGCGGTGACTCGAATTGCACCAATACCGGCACGCGCTGCTCTTCCACGCCCAAGGCGGACAAGCGCATGAACCCGCTCGGCTCCACCCGCCTTACGCGCGCCGGCAAATCCTGTTCCCCGCCCCACCGTGTGAGCTCCACCCGCATCCCTTCCGAGACGCGCACGGCATCCATGGACAACAAATCCACCCGCACTTCCAATTGCCGCAGATCACCCAGCTCCAAGACGGGCTCGCCGGCTTGGATCGGCCCTTCATCCCAACGCAGTCGCGACAGCACGTGCCCATCGAACGGGGCCGCGACTTCCAGCACGCGCTGTTGTTCATCGCCGCGACGGCCTTCCTCCACGGACAGCACGGCCTTGGCATTGCGCCATTCGAATGTCGCGACATCCAACGCGCTACGCGCCGATTGCTCCGCGCTAACCGCACGATCCTTGGCCACTTGAAAGCGATCAAACTCCGCCTCGGTGATAAGTTGCTGCTCAAACAAGGACTGCCCCCGCGCGAGTTCCCGCTCTGCAAGGGAACGATCGGCCTGCCGCACCCGCCATTCCGCTTCCGTCGCCTCTACCCGCGCTTTGGCGGCATCAACCGTTTGCTGTGCCTGCTCACGCGTACGCGCATCGAGCGCCGGTGCAGGCAGCGACTCAAGCTGAAAGAGAACGGCGCCCGCCTCGACTTCGTCGCCCACTTCCCAAACGACGCGCCGCAAATATCCGCTGATCGGAGCGCGAATGGCGTAGGGCGAACGCAAGTCCGTGCGACCTTCCTCTTCGACATATTCAACGAAGGGGCCGCGCGTGGCGGTCACCACACTGACAGGCGCAGGGGCCGGCCATAACGCCCACACAAGAATGCCGAGCAGCAGTACACCCAAACCGACAACAACGATTCTCTTCATGATTGCGCCTCGTATCACTCAACGGCTTTCAGCGCCGAGACCATGTCCAGCCTGCGAATTCGACGCAGCATAAGCAAGACGGAAATAATGGACGCCGCGACCACGCCGGCGGCGGAAAAGGCATAGGTCCATCGCGTCACGATAAACGGGATACGATAGACATCAATCGTCATCGCCTGATTCAGCGCAAACGCAAAGCCGG
>SLAD01000056.1 GCA_007126995.1 Kiritimatiellia bacterium
GTCTGTAGGTCCGTGATAATGTTCTCATGGTAAACGGCAATATTCGTGACTTGAATATCATCAATGGGGTAGGCTTCCATATCTAGGCGGTCTTCTCCAGGTACGGCACGTCCAGTCAACTCATCATACTCCTGTTGAGCAACGGAGAATTGACGATCAACCTCGCGATTAAGTGTCTCTAGGGCTTCCTGCCCACGGCGTATAATATCCTCGATGATCTTTATGTCACGGTCTGGTTCAACATGTATAGGAAGGCGATCTTCCTGGGCAACCCATTCAACTAGTTTACCGCCAATCCCCCAAGACCCAATAATGTTATTAAACCAGCGACCGGCATTAGCCCGGTTGGTTTCATCGGTGATAGGAACAGCGATTGTATCACGTGTGAATCTTCCCGTGGGGATGCCTTCATCGTAGATGTTATGGCCTGTTCTCCATAGACTATGCGCGGGGAAGAATAGTTGGTTCTCAGTGCTAATACCTGCAGCGTGCAGTACGTCACGGAAGTCGGATGTTTGCATGCTTGCCGCTACCCGGATAGCTGCATCTACAGCCTGTTGTCCTAGAACCCAGAAGTTCCAATCCGGCCACTCGGCGGTAAAGCGCCTGTCGGGTTCCTTAATGATATTATCCCGCCAGGCTATATACAGATCGCGCTGTATTATGGCCTGTTCCATTAATTGTCCATCACGTACCGTCCGCCCTAGCGGTGTATTGCGATAGGTGTTGAGGATTTCCTCGCGTGATGGAGGATCCGTTGTATCTAGCTCCTTCATAGCCCCTGACATTGCTTGGAGTTGAGGCTCTGAGGCGATAGAGAATAGGAACTTCTGATCATTCATGTTAGTCTTGTGCCTAAACTTAGCTAAGCCTGGACGATTACTATAATGTGTAGTGCGTCCACCACTGACTAAGTCTGCCTGGTAACCTTCCTCAGCCAGTAGATCCTTCTGATAGTAGTAGCGGAATAGCGGCCAACAGAAGGTCTCGGCAAAGTCTGGCTCATCGGGCATATAGGCATCATAGTTGAACTCATAGAGGGTCAGCTCAGCCTTGAGGCTACCTGGGAATCCAGGTACTGTACTCACGGTTAAGCCCTGCAGGGTAACAGAGTATATATCATGATCAATATTTAGGTATTCATTGTCGACAGGCAGGAAGGGTGTGCGCCGGAATTGGGCAATAAGGGACCTAAGGCCGTTGATGTAGTACGTCGTATTGCTTGGGATGTACATACGGCCTGGGTGGTGTTGCTTATTCACTGGGGTGCCGTTGATGGAGTCCTCGTCATGGAAGTATAAGTCGAGCTGGATACGCTTGACCCCATGACCAGGATTAGTCTTGGTGGAGCCACGTGCCCTCATGCTAGGCACATGTGTGAGGTTACGCTGATTGAGTACGCGGATTGCTTCGGGTGGGACCTGGAAGCAGCAATCTCCAATCCTTAGATCATTATATCCCATCTCGGGCCTGTCGTCAATACGTCCCACGGCAGTAATATTAGAATCTGGATCCAGCGAGTGTATTCCTGCAAGATCGGCACGAGCGGCAATCTGATATTGTTGCCAATCAACTGTCTCAGTGCATACGGCTCTGCCGGTGTCCAGGTCTCGCCAGATCATAATCTCCGCATAGCCATTAACAAGCATAGTCTTATTCACATGCACATAACTATTAGCGGCAGGCTGGGCTTCCGATGGCACTACGAGATAAACATTAGCAACCCAACGATTAAAGCGGTCTTGCCCAACATCACCATCATTATTAGCCTGATGAGTGCAGACATCTATATAGACGTTCTGATTGAGTATGAGGTTTTCCAGAAATCTGGCAGATTCAGGACCACCCGGCTCGTTAATCTCAGGTGCATCTATACCTAGTAGACGTATGCGGATATCAGAGTAGCTACCCTGCATATTATCATTAATACTACCGCTGTTAGCTCTCACGCCAATGGTATCACCATCAATTATGCTAATACACGACCCAAGGAAGGGCTGGATACCATGGTCTTGCCTCTGATGGTCCTCGAAGGGATTGGCATAGATGAGTTGTGTTTCGCGTGTTGCCACCTCAGGTTGCATTACTGGTAGCTTAGCCACTTGAGCATTAATGAAGCCTTCAGTGTCATGGTCAGGTGCAATATATACAATATTCCTTACGCCAATATCACTTGTGCGTAGGGTTACGCGTATCGGCATATTCCTGAGTTGATCGCTATATTTCACTGCATTAAGCTTAATGATCCCATTCATGACCATCTCATCAATCACACCACTAGAGACGACATCCGTGAAGCGTTCATGGGTGTCTTCTAGGTAGACAGTAATACCGTAGTGTTCTGTCCCCGTCATGGTAATGTTATTAAGGATGGCTCGTGACGTCTTCTGGCTCAATGTAATATCACACCTATCAGTATCCTTTGATTGCCCGTGCGACAATCTCCTGCACTTGTTGCTGGTTCATGCGTGATCGACTATCCTGGCTATGGACATTTACTTCCATAGGCACTGGGATCTGGGCTTGCATAGCATCGGCAACGGATTGTGCAATGTATTCATTCTCTAGTGCGGCACCGCGTCTGGTGCCACGCACTCTAACCTGTAGCCCGTCGTATCCGTAACCACGCTCATAGACACGGCCTATAGGTGAGGATGGTTGTTGTTGGTCCATCATGAAGGATGGATACTCACCGTCTACCTCAGGTGCTGCATCTGGTTGTGGCTGGCGTGGCCTGTCCATCATCTGTGCTGTGCCACGCATACGCTGGAAGGCATATAAACCTGCGGCAATGCCAAGCGCCCACATGCCAGTCTTCCTGGTGAACTTCATATCTCCGAGTCCCATGCGTTCCATGACGCCTGGGGGCCTGACGGGTTTAGTTAGTTCCTCAATGCGGCCACGGTATGTTGCCTGATCCATAGCTTCGACGAATACATCGCCCATCCTAATCTCATCGGCACGTCCCACACCAGCGTCGCCAAGTTGCCTTAAGGCACGATCTAGAATCTCATGGTGCATGAGGTCCTTCTTAACTCTAGGTCCACCTGCAGCGAGTGCTA
>SLAD01000136.1 GCA_007126995.1 Kiritimatiellia bacterium
ATCATGTGTCGGCCTATCCTTCGCATCGTTCCAGTCAGGATCCGCTCAACGTGAAGATTCGCGATCTCTGGTTACCGCTGTTTGAGGATGCGGGCGTGCATCTGGCGTTCGAACATCACGATCATACCTACAAGCGCACCCCGCCGTTGCTGGACGGAGAGATCGACGCGGACGGGATTGTATTCCTCGGCGACGGGGCCTGGGGCGTGGGGGTGCGCACCGTGAAAAATCCGGAGGAACGGTGGGATCTGCAGGTGACGGAGTCGATTCATCATGCATTCATCGCGACATTCAGCGCAACCGGCCGTCATGTCCGTGCCGTCAACGTGAATGGGGACTTCTTTGACGCTATTACGCAGATCCCCGATGGTATCCCCCCTGCACCGGCAGGAATGCAGGTCGGGCACGTCACGTCGATTTCAGCCGAATTCTCATGGGATCCCACACCGCGCGCCGTTCAGTATCAAATCTTGCGTGACGGAAGCGAAATTGGCGTCACGGATCAGACCACATTTGTGGATGATGATCTCGAGGCGAATACATCTGTCGCCTACGAGGTGGTAGCCATGAATCGTTCTGGTGCGTCTTTGCCCTCTGCGCCGTTACCCGTCACCACCGCCTCCACGCCACCTATGCCCGCCCCGCCGGGCGGTCTGCAGGGTGAAGCGATTAGTCCGACGAGTGTTGCGTTGTCGTGGTCAGCTGTCCCGCAGGCCTACCGTTACGAGATCCAGCGCGAAGGCGTTACTGTTGCCACAAATACGTATACGGCGTTCTTCGATGGCGGACTTGCGCCCGAGACGGCCTACGACTACGCGGTGCGTTCGGTCAATGTGAGCGGTGAATCGACGTGGTCGGGTACGGTGTCTGTACAGACCCCCGCAGCTTGGCCCGCTTTCAGTTTGGATGGTCAGGTGGATTCGCCGAACTATTTGTTGTCGCAGCCGGCCATGCGCATCTACGCCGCTGTTCGCGGTACGGAACTTTATGTGGCCACATGGACACCCGCCGACGGCGAGAGCGACCATTTCATCTTTGTCACGGATGAACTGTTGCCGCGTGCAACACGTCGCACTCCGTGGCAGAAGAAAGGGTTTATCGCGATGCCGACAGGAAAACCCTATCTGGCGGCGGAGAGTACTGAGTCGGACTTTATTGGCTGGTTTAATGCACCGGCTTCGGCCCAGACCTTTCGATCGGGGACGGGTGGCGAGCAAATTGAGGGCGTAATTGATTTGGTCGAGGCTTTTGGTCATCTGCCGGAATATATCTACATTGCCGCTGCGGCCTATGGTACCGATAACCTGAATTCGCTGACTTCCCAAGGGCCAATCGGGAATAACGATGAGAACATTGATCCGGACGAATTTCTCGCGATTCCGGTTGAGGCCATTCGTGACAACGAAGGAGTCGGCTTCTATGAGCGCCTGGATCCCAACCGCGGGTTTGCGGTCGATTCGGCCGCTGCGCGCCCAGACGAGCCCTTTGAAGTCCGGTGGCTGGTTGTGCCCAATGCGCAATACCACGTCTGGCGTGCGACCGATTTGCGCGATGACTCGACCCGGACGAATTTAACTGAAAGCGCGCCGATCACGATTCCGGGCGGCTACAATGAGTGGATCTTTGTGGATGAAGACAGCGAACTGCTCGACCATGCCTTCTACTGGATCGAGGTCGTGGAGTAGGGGCCGCCTTGGTGGTGTGCGCATCCTGCTCTTCGCCCCCGGCGGGCTTGTCCCGCCGGAGCGTAAGTTTCGGATCGACACTGAGTGTGAAAACGACGCTTATACGGAAGGAGCAAGTCCAGCGTTAACGCCCCTCTTGCTCAAGGCACTAGCCTCATTTTGCAGCTCGCGACGACCGCCCAAACTTTCGCTCCAGCGAGGCAAGCTCGCTGGGGGCGTGTTAAACGATCCCTAAATTTTCTTTTTCGATTTAATTCGACGCGTGCCCCGTATAGATTAGCCCCATGTTATTCCCGCATTCATATCATCGCTTGCTGCGAGTATTCCTGCTCTGCTTTTGCCTAGTCACTGTGGCGCGGGCCGAAGAGCGCACGTATACGGTCCAGTCCGGCGACACGCTGGGCGGGATTGCGCAGCAGTTTGGTGTCTCGGCACGGGATATGCAGCTCTACAATGATTTGCCGTCCGCTGATCGAATCGTTGTGGGACAAGTGTTGCGGGTACCGCCGGGACCGGATGTGCCGATCCGCTATATTGTGCGTGCGGGCGATGTCTTAAGTATCATCGCCCGGAACCATGGCGTGCGGGCGAGCGAGATTATTGAACTGAACGAGCTCAAGAACCCCGACGCCTTGCATGTCGGGCAGGTGCTGTTGATTCCCGGGCACGCCCGTCAACAACGCACGGCGCTGCCGGAACACGTGCGGCGGGAACTGGATCAAATTCGCGTGCGCTCTGGCTGGACGCATATCGTGATCCATCACAGCGGTACGCGCCGCGGCAATGTGCGCGATATGGACCGGTATCATCGTGAAGACCGTCGCATGGTGAATGGGTTGGGCTATCACTTTGTGATTGGCAACGGGAATGGCATGCGGAACGGGGAAATTGCGATGGGACCGCGATGGCGCGCGCAGCAAGACGGCGGACACCTAGCCAGTGCGGCGCAGAACCGCTACAGCATCGGGATTTGTCTGGTGGGTAATTTCGATCAAACCCGGCCCACGGCGCAGCAGCTCCATAGCTTGCGGGCTTTGGTCGGCTACTTGCAGCAGCGCGCCGGGATCCCGGTATCGAATGTGACCACGCACACGCGTATCAACGTGCGGCCGACCGCTTGTCCGGGGCGGCACTTCCCGACGGAAGAGTTCCTGCGCAGCTTGCGCAATTAAGACTCCGTCAGGTGTCCGCCACTTGAAAGCCGCACGCTTCCGCGCGTTCGACGGTTAGTGTATCGGCCCCCTGCAGTGCAACGCGATAGGCGGAAAACTCGCGTCGTTCCGCGTAGTTCCGTCGCAACGAGATGAAATGCCGCGCCATTTCGTCGGCCCGGTCCGATGCGCCGACGCGCAGGCGTTGATCATCCTCAAGCAACG
>SLAD01000059.1 GCA_007126995.1 Kiritimatiellia bacterium
GCGGCGGCGGTCTGCGCGGCCAGCAGGCCTTGCGCACCGGAGGGGGAGCCTAAAGTCATGTGCCCGGCGTGGTCACGACGGCCCCAGGTGAGCGTGAGCGCGCGGCGCTGGTTCCAGAGGTCGCCGCGATTGAAGCTGGCGAGGGCGTGGGTCAGGCCAAGGTGCAAGGTGGAAACCAACGGTGCAGGGCTTTGCTGGGAGATAACGTCCGGTTCGCGATCACCCCTGAGCACCGGTATCACGCGGGTGACGGGTTCGGTGAGGGGGTCAAAGTAGGTGTACAGCGATTCAGGAAGGGGCGCAGGGAGCCGGCTGGCGCTTAATTCGCCGTAGAACAGTTCAAAATCCGAGGCCTCCTGCAAGCGGGCGCCGGGATGGGTAATGCCATCGTAGCTGCGGGCAGCGTTGCCGACCCAGAGCTGCAGGTTGGGATGATAGTTCAGGGCCAGCTCGCGCCAAGAGGCCTCGTACAGATCGTCGACGAGAAGAGAAAGTTCGTCGTTCTGGTAATAAGCACGCAGGAGGACGAGGGCTTCGAGCGTGACCCGGTTGTAGGTGGGGCTGTTGTATTCCGTCGGCATGCCCGTTTCCAGGGTGTGGGCGTGCAACTCGCGCAGACGGGTTTCGCCCCAGGCGCGGGCCTCGGGAATATCCAGCATCGCGTCGGCCGCGAGGGCCACGGCCACGGCCTTGGTGACAATGTTGGCGGCGGTGACCGGCGGATTGTAGCGGTGCGACCGGTGGGCGGCGCGACGCAAGGCGTCCTGCAACTGGGTGTGCAGGTCTGCGGGTAGCTTGTCGGCGTGGCGTTGCAGGATGACGATGATCTCTGCGCCGATGAAGCCGCCGATATTCTGGGCATTGAAATTGCCGGGTTGTTGTACCACCCGCGGCCAGTTGCCGTAGGAGGCGGAAGGTTCGTAGGTGTTTTGCAGGCCGATGACGGAGCGAAGGGCGCGGAAAGCTTCGGCATGATCTTCCGGGTCATCGCTTTCCAGCAGCGCCCCGGCGGTGTAGAAGGTCTCGCGCACGATGTGTTCGCCCGGACGCGGATTATGTGGGTGGAGTGCCATGTGGCGTTCCGCATCGTAGGTCCGCAGGCGACGGTCAATCAGCACCCGGCGAACATTTTCCGAGCGCAGGACCTCCCAAGGCGTGGAGGCCGCCAAGGCGGTGCGGCCGATGGGCATCTCCTGTGAACCGTCGGGCCGCGTCCAGCCGAGGCGCACGGAGTCGGGCCCTTGACCTCCTTTATGGAGGATTTCAAAGACGTACGCGTCTTGTTGGGAGAGCTCGATGGATACGGAAGACGGATGGTCCGTGCTCGCGAAAAGAATTTCCTCTCCGTTCACATGCAGTAGCGCCTCGCCCTGCGTTTCCAGCAGTAGTTGGTATGATCCGGATTGCGGGGGGATGAGATAACCCGAGACACGGACGGCGAAGTCGTCCATCACATCGCGGGCGCTTTCCAGGGAACGCACGGGCATACGGCGGGTAGGCGGCTCCCGCCAGCGCGGGGAGTCCAGCGCCTCACGCAGGGATTCCCCGGGCCAGTCCCGCCAAAGTTCCCACACCGCGAAACCGGAGTGGGCGGGTGGCGGCTGGGGCGGGATCTCTTCCTGTGGCATGGTGCAAGCCGTAAAGCCCAGCAACAAGACGAGAATCAGAGAGTCACGGGATATCTTCATCATCGCAGCCTACTTCAAGTGGTGGCGGCGGGACAGGGCAAACAGTCCGAGTGCACCGAGCATTTACAGGTGAGGGCGACGCTAATCAGCAAGCTATACTTTTTCATCGTCTTGTTTCCTTTCTGTTATGCACGTTTGCTCGATGTTAAAAGTGTGTAAATGTCCAGAACGGCCGTCGAGCGGGGGCTGGCGTAACGTTGCGCAAAGTTTTGACTCCGCACGCGCCTTGTGCTTGACTTCAGTATGCCTCGGAAGCCTGTAAGTTTGGCGGATCTTGCGCGCGAGCTGGGCACCACCCCGGCCACGGTTTCGCGTGGACTGCGCGATCATCCGCGCATTTCCATTGCGATGAGGAAGCGTATCCGGCGGCTCGCGAAACTACGCGGATACAAGCTGGACCCGGAAACCACGCGGCTGATGGCGCATATCCGTTCCGTGCGGGACAAGCAACCGGATTCCGTGCTGGCGCTGCTATCCGACGCGCACGACAGCCAGGCACTTTCACGGGACCCGTACACGCGGCACCTGATCGAGGGGGCAACCGCCCGCGCGCGGGAGCTTGGCTTCCGCACCGAGGTTTTGTGTTTGCGCGAGCCGGGCATGAACGAGGCGCGCCTGGAGAAGATTCTTTACACCCGCGCCATTCACGGGGTGCTGATCCCGCCTCAGGCGGACCTGCCTCACGACGTCGCATTGCCGAGTCACCATGTTGCCGTCGTTGCCGCCACCGCCGCCCGCGCTCGTCATCATTTGCACCGCGTCTTTCCAGACCACTTCGCAAACGTTTGTATGCTCTTAGACCAGATCGCGGCCCATGGACGCAAACGGATCGGCCTGATCACGACGCCGGACATGGAGGAACGGCAACGCAATGGTCCCATGGCGGCCTATCGATGGTTTGCGGGTGAGCGCCGGGAAATTACGTGTGTGCCGCCCATAATCGTCGGACAACACAAAGGAACGCTGCGCCAGTGGTTCCGCAAGCATAAGCCCGATGCCTTGCTGTGTCCCGATACCTGGATACTGGAAGGAATCCGCGCGGATGTCGGTGATTTCAACCAAACCGCCGTGGTCCTCTTCGGTAATGTGCGGGAAGGCTTCGCGGGCATTGACGAGTTGCCTCGAATCGTCGGTTCCGCCGCCGTCGATCTGCTCAGCTCCCAGATCGTGCGACACGAGAGCGGGTCACCCCGGCATCCCAAGTCCGTCATGATCGCGGGCGAGTTTTGTCCGGGCAAATCCCTGACCGTCCGTTAAGAAGTCTCATGGCGCTGGTCGGCCGCAGCCCGACCTTTGTCGCAAGCTTTGTCGACAAAGTTTCCGACAAAGCTCGCGATAAAGACGAACTGCCAAGACGTCGCA
>SLAD01000407.1 GCA_007126995.1 Kiritimatiellia bacterium
TCCGCCTTGATCAGGGATTAGCGGCCGTTTTGGCGGCCGTCCGCGCCACCAATCGTTACCTCGAGTTGAAACAACCGTGGACCTTGGCCAAACGCGGCGACCAAGAGGCATTGTACACCGTGCTTTACACGGCCGCCGAAGCCTTGCGCGTGATTTCGGGCCTGCTTTATCCGGTCATGCCGGAACGCATGAGCGAGCTGCGGAAAGCGCTCGGCGTGCCCACCATCGAGCCTAAATTTGATCTGCTCCACGCCTTTGGTATACTCCAAGCGGGCAACAACGTCGCCGATCCCGGTGCGCTCTTCCCGCGTATCCAAGCCAAAACTCAACCCGTTGAACAGGAATTGCCCATGAGTGAAACGCCCCCCAGTAAGCAAGCTGCGCCAGCGCCCAAGGTGCCCGCCAAAGAGACGGTGCCCGGCGTAATTGAATATGATGAATTTGCCAAAGTCGAATTGCGAACCGCCCGGATCGTGTCCGCCGAGCGAATCGAGGATGCCACCAAGCTGCTGAAGCTTGTCGTTGCGGTCGGCGAGGAGCGACGCCAACTGGTGGCGGGCATCGCGCTTTATTATTCGCCGGAAGAGCTGTTGGATAAAACCGTTGTGATTGTCGCCAACCTGAAACCGGCAACGATCCGGGGCGTGAAGTCAGAAGGCATGCTGCTAGCCGCCACCAAGGGCGGCAGCCTGCGGTTAATCACCGTCGACGGCAACCAATCGTCGGGCGCCGTGGTCAAGTAACCGTCCCACCCGCCGAGGAACCACTTCGCGCCGGCCCTACGAACAAACGTCTTTCCCGGAAGGCTTGCAGGGCCGCCGTAAGGCTCTGGAGTGTTTTTGAACGATCCCTACGAGGCGGGATTCGGGGGCGGCAGGGATTGCACGCCGACATTGAGCGGCCGCTTCTCGTCGCCCGCCAAGTGCAGCGTTTGTGTCGGGAAGGCAAAATCGATCCCAGCCGCATTGAACCGCGTCAAAATCTCATGCAAGACGCGCTCGTTCAGCGCGTTGTAGGCCCACCAATCCGCCGGGTGATACCAGTAAATGGCAAAGATATTGAGGGAGGCCGAGTTCATCTCATTAAAGACTACACGCGGGGGCAGATCAGGATTCATGCCTTCATGATCTTTCAGGATGTCCTTCACGATATCAACCGCTTCCAGCACCTTCTCCGGCGGCGTGTCGTAGGTGATCGTGATGTTCATAATCCGCCGGATATTCGGGCGTTTGCTGATGTTCTGAATCGTCTTGTTCGCCAGTTCCCCGTTGGGGATGGTGACCCAATGACCTTCTAGTGTGCGAATGCGCGTGGAGCGGAAACCGACCTGCTCGATGATTCCGTCGGTGCCGTCGACCGTGATGCGTTCCCCCAGCTCGAAGGGCTTATCCGCGAAGATAACCAGCGAGCCAAAAAAGTTCTTCACGGTGTCCTGTGCCGCCAGGGCAATCGCTAAACCACCCACGCCGAGGCCGGCCAGAATGGAGGTCAACGGTTTATCGCTCATGATCGTGGCCGCCTGCAAACCAACCAGCAGCCAAATCGTGACGCGCAAACTGGCGCGAACCATCGGCGCCAACATTTCGTCCATCTTGCTGCCCGTCTTGCGGGCCGCTTTCATTAACCAGAAATTGACTACATCGACCATGCGCGAAAGCACGAAACCGATACTGAACACGATCAGCACGTTCACCAGAGTCGTGGCCCAATCCGCAACCGTCTCGTTTAGCGTCAGGGCCGTCATACCGATACGCAACGCCAGAATAAAGGCAATCAAGACCACGGGTTTCGCCATCGCCTCGACAATGATGGCGGCGACCGGATGCTCTTTATTCTTTTCGTACTCTGCCAGACGTTCCATCCAATGGCGGACCAATCGTCCCACGATCAAACCGACCAACAGGGAAACGAACAAAAAGCCGATCCGCCATAGCTCATTGCCGGCGATCATGTACTCGCTCAACGATGTCGTGGTTGCTAAAATCATCATCTCACCTCATTAGCTCTCATGTTCTATACGTCAAAGGAGAGGGAAAATACTGGACCTCACGCAGAGCGCAAGTATTTTGCGGTTTAATCTCTTGTAAAAGCGAATAACAGCCGCTTAACAATCGCCTTTAAGCGCGTCGTACCCGGTTTCTTGTACGTCCTGCCAGCGGATCGGCAGTAGCGGCTGCTGGGTCTTCAAGGCTTTCTCGACATATTTAGCCAAGGGATCAGCTTCCAGATTGACGGCGTCCCCCACCTGCATCTCACCGAATGTCGTCACTTCCCACGTATGCGGGATGATATGGACGGTGAACCCTTGTTCATCCACGGCGGCAACGGTCAGACTGATGCCGTCCACGGCGATACTGCCTTTGAAGACCACATAGCGCAGCAGCTCGGGCTCACAATGAATGGTGACGCGATAATCGCGATCCACCGACTGGATGGCATGCACTGTCCCGCGATCGTCCACATGGCCCTGCACCATATGCCCGCCCAACGGATCGCCTTGCCGCAACGCGCGCTCGAGGTTAACGGTCTGCCCGGCATGCTTCTCCCCTAAGTTGGTGCATCGGAACGTTTCGCCCAGGACATCGAAAGAAAGTTGTTCCTCCTCATACTGGGTGACCGTTAAACAAACTCCCTGCACGGCGATGCTCTCACCGAGCTGAACCGGGCGATCCCAATCGCCGGACTCAACCACCAAGGAACCCGCGCCCCCTGAACGCTCCAGCGCGGCAATGCGCCCCTTCTTTTGAATCAAACCTGTAAACATACTGTCACCTTTCCCGTATTCGCGAACGCCTATCGATACCCTTCATAGTAGGCGCTCCATTCGAGTTCCGCACGATCCAAGTATACCACACGCCCCGCCGCATCCGCTTCAAAGAAAACTCCCCATTCCTGAATGCGGCTGAGCGCCATCTCGCGCCCGCCCTCCGTGACTAGACCATCCGGCCACTCGATCTGGATGCGGTTGAAGCCCGGCTCGAGTGATTTCCTGACCTGAAAGCGCTCCGTGTACGCGGCCTGTTCCCGGTCATCGATTCGAACCCAA